>CAYMLM010000116.1:0-8928 GCA_964391385.1 uncultured Papillibacter sp. | reverse complement strand
GCCCCACCGCCGGCCCGCCGGCCCTCGTGTCCGTCGCGATGCCGATCTCGTCCCCCAGGATACCCGGGACCTTGACCTTTTTGGGGTGCAGCGAACCGGCCTTGGCCAGATATTCGGCCTGCGCGATGACGATGCCGCCCGTATTCTTTGCCGCCTCGGCCACCTGCAGCTGCTCCAGGAACATGCCGTCGTTATCCTGGGTCAGGTTGCCGTTTTCGTCGGCCGTCGTACCCCGGATGAGCGCCACGTCGACGGGAAACGATTTGTAGTAAATATACTCCTCCCCGTCGAACTCGACGATTTTATAGATATCCTCGGTGGTCACGCCGTTCATCCTGCCGCCTTCGACCCGGGGGTCGATAAAGGTGCCGAGCCCGACCTTGGACAGCATGCCGGGCCTTCCCGCGGCGATATCCCGCCAGAGATTGACGATCACGCCCTGCGGTATGCAGTACGCTTCGATTTTATTTTCCTCGATGAGCCTGCAGATGCCCGGCGAAAAGCCGATATGCGCGCCCGTCCACCGCTTGATGAGGCCCTCGTGGCCCCATCGCGTGATGCCCCGCTCCGCCCGGTCGCCGGCGTTGCTGCCCTGCACAACGTTGAGGTTTTTCGGGTGGCCCGTCTCCAGAAACCGTCTTTCCACGGCCCGGGCGATTTCCTCGGCCCAACCGGCCAGGCCCATCGTCCCGAAGGCGACCGTCATACCGTCGCCGATGAGTTCCGCCGCCTGGTCGGCGGTGATGATTTTTGCCATGTTGCTCTCCCCCAGCCTTCAAAGCTCTTACGCTTGTTTCATGAATATACGCGCTTTTGGCGTGTCTGTCAATTTACGCGGTCAAAACATATAGGACAACCTGGGAGCGGCCGCCCGGATGATTCTCTCCGCCTTTTTATTTTGGCAGGTACTGGGAGGGAAATCAAGTGTCCCGAGATTTGCCGTCGCCGCGGGCGCGGCGCGCAGGCTGCCGCAGCCATAAAATTTCCAGGCACTTTTCCTCTAAAAGACAGTACTTTGGGGCGTCTTTTTCAGTCTTCGCAGACTTTTTTGCATGTAAAGCGCCCATAAAATGTAAGTTAAGTTCTCGCTTGCTGTTTACATGCGTCTTCATTTTGTATACAATAGGATTTGCCAGAACAACTTTAATGAGGTAACGCTATGAATCTTAAAAGCATCACGGTCGTCGGCGGGCACGACAAAGCCGGCAGGAAGGAAAACATCGAGGAGCTCACGATATCGGCCGGCGAAATCGTCGGTATCGTCGGCCCCACGGGCAGCGGCAAAAGCTCGATCATCTCAGACATCGAGCAGATCGCTCAGGGGGACACGTTCTCGGGCAGACGCATCCTTTTTGACGGAAAAGTGCCCAACCGCAGAGTCAGGACGGACCCGAGACGAAAGCTTGTGGCCCAGCTGTCCCAGACGATGAATTTCCTGGCCGATATGACCGTTGGTGATTTTATCCTCCTGCACTCCAAATGCCGGGGCATCCGCGCCAACCGGGTCAAAAAGGTCGTCGACCTGGCAAACTCCCTGACGGGCGAGCCGATCAACCGGGAGCACAAGCTGACGATATTAAGCGGCGGCCAGACAAGGTCCCTGATGGTCGCCGATATCGCGCTCATCAGCAACTCCCCCGTCGTTTTGATCGATGAGATCGAAAACGCGGGCATCAAGAAGAAAGAGGCTGTCGACGCGCTGACGGGCAACGGGAAGATTGTCCTGATCGTCACCCACGACCCGGTCCTCGCGCTCATGACGAGCAAGCGGATCGTCATGAAAAACGGCGGCATGCACAAGCTGATCCTGACAAATCAGGAGGATCTGGACATCTCGCGCAAGCTCAACCTGCTCGACAACATCATGCTCGACATGCGCGAGAAGCTCCGGCACGGCGAAGCCATCCGGAACCTGCAGCTGGAGAAGATTGCCTTATGAAAACAGCCATTGTCGCCGGAACGCCCGGCTCCGGGAAAACGGCGGTATTATTACATACGCTCAAAGAGCTGCTGCAGTCCGGCAAGGCCTGCAGCATTGTCAAGTTCGACTGCCTGTATACGGACGACGACGCCCGGTTTAAAAAGCTCGGCGTACCCGTCATGGTGGGGCTTGCCAAGGACATGTGCCCGGACCATTTTGCCATTTATAATTACGAAGAGATCTTCAAATGGGCCAAGGGGCAAAAAAGCGATATCCTCGTCGTCGAGACGGCAGGGCTGTGCCACCGCTGCGCACCGTATACGAAAAACAGCCTCGGCATCTGCGTCCTCGACGCGACGACCGGCCCGAACACGCCTTTGAAGCTCGGCCCGTTCCTGTCGACGGCCGACGTCGCCGTCATCACGAAGGGCGACCTCATCTCCCAGGCGGAGCGGGAGATCTTCCGCGAACGCATTCTTGAGATCAACCCGCACTGCACGATCATCGAAGCCAACGGACTGAGCGGCAAGGGCAGCACGGAGCTGGCCGAAAAGATCAAGCGGTCGCATCCTGTCGACATAGGCTCCGAGCAGCTGCGCCACACGGCCCCCGCCGCCATCTGCACATTGTGCGTGGGCGAGTCAAGGATCAGCAAATCGTATCATCGCGGCCTGCTGCGCAATATGGACGGCATGCAGTATTACGAGGGAGAGTGACGCATGAGGCCGAAACGACAAAAACGGGTGACGGCGCGGCACGAGGCGGCCACGGGCGTCAAGCTGTCCGAGCTGACGGCGATGCTGCCGGGATATAACTGCAGGGACTGCGGGTACAGAAGCTGCTACGACTTCGCGTACGCGCTGGCGATGAAAAAAGCCGTCCTCGAGTCCTGCCGCTTCATACAGCAGGAACGGTTTGAGGACAGATTCGCCGAAATCGCGGCCATTCTGGGTTCGGACGTGCCCATCACGAAAACGGAAAAGATCGTCGGCGTGCTGGACGCTTACGTCGCCGACTTCGTCTTGAAGCCGCTGTCGGGAGAATGCTCGTGCCGGGAGATCCTGTTTCCGTTTTTCCGGAAAGACTATCGCGCGGGCGAGCGGATCAAATACCGGCCGCTGGGCTGCCCGTTGCCGCATTTCGCGCGGATTCTCGAGGAAGACAAGGGCCTGATCACCGTGCACATGATCGGCCCGTGTCACCGGATCGACGGGACGCCGGACATGGAATTTGAGGACATCGGCGTGTGCATGGTCGGCGGCTTTGTCGGGCTCGTGGACGGCGAGAAGCCGGCGGTCGGCCAGACGGTGCGCTTTCTGCCGGACGGCTGCATGATGCAGAAGGTGCATTCCGGCGTCGTCGTGCAGATGGAAAACGACCGGGCGGTCATCGAGGGCATCGACCTGAAGGTCTGGGCTCCGCCCGAGCTGGCCGAATTATGACGAGGCCGCTTCGGCGCGCGGCGCCGGACCGGCCGGAACGAAGGTGACAAAGATGCTCAACCATGAAAACCTCATGTGCCTGGAAACCGGGGACAGGCTGCCGGACGACGGGGTCATCCTGGCCAATCCCCGCGCGGAAAAGCCGGCGCTCCTCCGGACCGTCTACAAAAACGCGCGTCTGGAGGTCAGGGAAGACCTTCCGGGCATTTTCAGATTTTCCGGCTGGCTGCCGATTGCCCGCATCCTCAAATCGGACGGCCGGCCTATTACATACAAAAGCTTCGGACTCGGGGATTACCTGGGCCTGCCGAACCTGTTCGTGACCTTCAGCGGCTACTGGCCGGAGATCGGCGCGAGCATGCGCACGGGCACGTTCAAGGAGTGCGAGGCCTACGCCGTATGCGCCAGGCACCCCGCCGAGAGGGGGACGCTTGTCCTGGCCTCGGCCGGCAATACGGCCAGGGCTTTTATGGAGGCTTGCTCAGAAAATAAAATCCCGGCCGTCATCGTCGTGCCGGAACCGTATCTCGGCAGCCTGTGGACGACCCGCCCGCTCGACCCCTGCGTCAAAATCATCGCGGCCGGCGGCGGCAGCGATTACTTCGACGCCATCCGGCTGTCAAACGCCATCAGCGGCCTCGGCGGCTTTGTCAACGAGGGCGGCGCGAAAAACGTCGCCCGCCGCGACGGCATGGGCACGACGGTCCTGTCGGCCGCGACGGCGATCGGCGCGATCCCGGACTGTTACTTCCAGGCCGTCGGCAGCGGGACGGGCGCCATCGCGGCCCACGAGGCCGCCCTTCGGTTAAACGCCAGCGGCCAGTATGAACGGAAAACGATGCGCCTGTGCGTGTCGCAGAACCTGCCGTTCACGCCGATCTCCGACGCCTGGGCCAAAAAGAGCCGGGCGCTCGGTCCGATGGACGACGGCGAGGCGCAGCGGCAGATCGAAGCGATCGCCGCCAAGGTCCTGTCGAACAGGCAGCCGCCTTACGGCATAACGGGCGGGCTTTACGACGCGCTGGAATCGTCCGGCGGCGACGTCACGCCCGTCACGAACGCGGAGATTTTCAGCGCGCAGCGGCTGTTCGAGGAACAAGAGGGCTGCGATATCACCCCGGAGGCCGGCGCGGCGCTCGCGTCGCTGCTCATCCAGCTTAAAAACGGCACGCTCGACAGGGACGCCGTCGTCATGCTCAACGTCACCGGCGGCGGGCTGAAGGCCGTCGCCCGCGATTACAGGCTGATACCGGCCGCGGCGGACCTCGTGATACCCCGGGAAGAGATCGGCGCGGACGCGGCGCTCGATCGGGTTCAATCTTTTTTTGGAAGGGAAGCCATATGAACGATATCTTTGAAAAATGCTCGACAGACGGCGGTTATTTCGGTCAGTTCCGCGCCAGCGGAGACCGGTATTTTTCCATGCCCGTGATGGAGTCCGTTCCCGGCAAGATCATGAAATTCCAGGGCAGGGACTGCTTGATGTGGTCCATCAACAATTATCTGGGCCTGGCCGAAAACGAGGAAATCCGGCACGCGGCCGTCGAGGCGGCAAAGGTCTGGGGCTCGAGCGGGCCGATGGGCTCGCGCATGATGAGCGGCAACACCGTCGAGCATTTGGCTCTGGAGCGGGAGCTGGCCGATTTTTCGCAGAAGGAGGCGTCGATCCTCTTCAACTACGGCTACCTCGGCGTCATCGGCACTGTCGGCAGCCTCGTCGGGCCGGACGATATCATCATCATGGACAAGCTCGTGCACGCCTCCATCGTCGACGCGGCGCTCGGCGCCGTCTCCGACCGGAAGCACATCCGCGTTTTCCGGCACAACAACATGTCGAGCCTCGAAAAAAAGCTCCGGAGCGCGCGTGAGAAGACGAAGGGCGGCGTTTTGATCCTCACGGAGGGCGTGTACGGCATGACGGGCGACCTCGCGCGGCTCGACGGCATCAGCGCGCTCAAGGACAGGTACGGCGCAAGGCTCTTTGTCGACGACGCCCACGGCGTCGGCGTCATGGGCCCGAGCGGGCGCGGCACGGCCGAACATTTCGGCGTGCAGGACGGGATCGACCTGTATTTCGGGACGTTTGCCAAGGCGTTTGCCTCCATCGGCGGCTACACCGCCGCGAAAGAGGAGGTCGTGGAGTGGATCCGCTACAACGCGCGCACGCAGGTATTTGCCAAGAGCCTGCCCATGATCTACGTCAAGGCGCTTCAGAAGACGCTGGAGCTCGTGCGCGGCGGCAGCGACCGCCGCGAAAGGCTGTTTGACATCTCGAGGAAGCTGTCGGCCGGCCTGCGGGAGCTCGGCTATTACGTCGGCGACGTCCGGTCGCCGCTCGTCCCCGTCTTTATCCCGGAGGGCAGCGCCGCCATAGCCATGGAGTGGATTACCTACCTGAGAAACAAGGGCATCTTCGTGACGGGCGTCACGTACCCCGTCATTCCCAAAAATTACATCATGTTCCGCATGGTGCCCACGGCCTCCCACACGGACGAGGACGTCGCGCGCACGATCGAGGCGTTTAAGAGCCTCCGGGACGACCGGAACATCCCGCTCAACTACGACATCGCAGCCATCTCCACCATTTACGGAGACGCGGAGTAATGGAAAGAACGGCGCTTGTCACCGGGGCGTCAAGCGGGATCGGCAGGGCCGCGGCGCTGGCGCTCAGGAACGCCGGCTATACCGTTTACGGCACGTCCAGGACGCCGGAAAAGGCCGGAGCCGGCCTGGCCGGCATCCGCTTTCTGCCGCTGGAGCTGACGGATGCGGACAGCATCGACACCCTCCTGCCCCGGCTGCCGGCGCTCGACGTGCTGGTTTGCTGCGCCGCGTCGAGCCTGATGAGCGCCGTTGAAACGACGCCGGTCTTAAAAATCAGAGAGCTCTTCGAGCTGATCGTGTTCGGCAACGTGCGTCTTATACAGGGCATTTTACCCGCCATGCGCTCCGCCGGGCACGGTATCATCATCAATATCGGCTCGTATGCCGAGGTGACGCCCGTCCCCTGCTCGGCCGTTTACGCCGGGGCGAAGGCGGCGCTGCACGTCCTGTCGAACGGGCTGCGGCAGGAGGTCCGGCCATTCGGCATCCGCGTCGTGACCGTCGCGCCGACGTTTATCAAAACGCCCATTTATCAGGAGCGCATCTGCGACGTGAAGGACGTTTACGCCGACATGGTCCGCGCGTCCGGCGCGGTCCGCGACCGGAACATCGCCTCCGGCAGCGAGCCCGAGGTCGTGGCCCGAAAAATCCTTCAAATCATAAAAAAGAAAGATCCCCGGTCGTTTTATCCGGTGGGGAAAAACGCGGCGCTCCTGTCCGTCCTGCAGAGCGTCGTTCCGGAGGCGGCGCGGGAGAAGCTCATCCGAAAGCGCTTCGGCTTATAGGTAAAACAGAAAAGAGGAAGTAAGCATGCAACCGGTCATCAGCGGGATTCAGCAGGTCGGCATCGGCGTTACGGACGTATCCGCCGCGTGGGAATGGTACAGGCGCGCGCTGGGGTTCGACGTGCCCGTCTTCGACGACGAGGGCGTGGCCGACCGGATGCAGCGATATACGGGCGGCCGGCCCCGGAACCGGCACGCGGTCCTGGCCGTCAACCTGCAGGGCGGCGGCGGGCTGGAGCTCTGGCAGTACACGACGCGCAGGCCGATGCCGCCGCTTTTCAGGGTGACGGCGGGCGATCTCGGCGTTTTCGAGCTGCGCGTCAAGACGCGGGACATCGGGGCGGCCCTTAACCATATCAAGGAAAACAAGGCCGAGGTCCTCGGTTACATCGATACGACGCCCGAGGGCGTCCGGGCCTTTCACCTGAGCGACCCGTACGGGAATCTCATCCGCGTCGAAGAGCATCCGGACGTTTTTATGAACACGCCGTCGCCTGTCGGCGGCGTCATCGGCGCCGTCGTCGGTGTGACGGACACAGAAAAAAGCATTGTCTTTTACCGCGATATCCTGGGCTACGATACGGTGATATACGACAAAACCGGCGTCTTCGGCGACCTGAAGCCCCTGCCGGGAGGCGGGGAGACATTCCGGCGCGTGCTGCTCGGCTGCTCAAGGGTTCGCGACGGGGCGTTTTCGCGCCTGCTCGGCGCGTCGACCATCGAGCTGCTGCAGGCGCTCGGCCGGACGCCGAACAGGATATTTAAGGACCGCTACTGGGGCGACCTCGGCTACATCCAGATCTGTTACGACATCCGGGGCATGGCCGCGCTCAAGGCGCTCTGCGCGGAAAAGGGCTTCCCGTTCACGGTCGAGTCCAATCCCGGGACGGCGGAGGACGGTTCGCAGTTCGACATGGGCGAGGCGTCCGGCATCTTCTCGTATGCGGAGGACCCCGACGGCACGCTCATCGAATTCGTAGAGACCCACAGGCTGCCGATCCTCAAGAAGCTCGGCTGGTATCTGGATCTCAATAAGCGAAATCCCGGAACGCCGCTCCCCGGCTGGATGCTCAAAACGCTCCGCTGGAACAGAAAGAAGTAAGCTCTCGCTGAATAACAACGGGAACGGCGCTTGACAAAACCGGCTGGAAGACCGGGCTGAGTTTAATAACATTTTTAATAAATGGGGGTAATCGTATTGAAACATCGTTACCTGATCAATCTGCTGGACCCGGAATGCTATTTGAGCGTCAGTCAGCTGTTTAATCCTGAAACAGGCGACCTCGAGGAAGACCAGCGCATCATCAGCCTGCCCGAGGGGCCGCATCAGATGTTTGATTTCGTCGATACCATCATGTACGGCACCGCCAGATACCACGAGCACTCCATCGGCTGGGAGACATTCTTCATTACAACAGGCTGCTGCGACCTGACAGTCAGGGGGAAGACCTGCCGCCTTGTGCCGGGCGATATCATCCACATACAGCCGTGGATGGGGCACCAGATGTCTTTCCCGGAGCCGACCGTCTACCGCGGCATTTTCCACGATATCAACATGTCCGGCACGCTCCGGGGCCTGGCGTACATACGCGAGGTCAACCCCGCGATGCTGCGGGGGCTCGCCAGCTTCAACAGATATCTGATGCGCGCCGACAATATCATCCGGGAAACGCCCGTCAGCATCCGCGTTCCCAAGACGGAAGTCCCGGAGGTCCGCGAGCCGGACAGACCTCTGCGCGTCTTTGAGCTTGACGGCGTGACAATGAAGCAATATACGGGCCGCTGGGAGAACAACGGCATAACGGAGCTTTGGAAAGCCGAAATGGACGACGGCTTCTTCGTCGAGTTTTCCCGGGATGACCCCAACACGGATCTGTTTTATGTTGTCGAAGGCAATGTGAAATTCATCGTCGCCGGTGAGGAATTTTCCGCCACCCACGACTGTCTTGTCAAAATACCCGGCTATGCTCCGCGCGCTTTTACGTCTCTGGGCAAATCCGTCATGTTCGATCTGGCGGGCCTTACGCATTGGCTAGACCTGTTGGAGGATTACGCTTCCATAAAGGCAAATGCGCCCGGGCGGCTGGACGACAAAGACGCCATGGCCGCGCTGAGAGACAAGTACAACTGCCAGGTGACCGCTTTCGGCGTAAAATAGTGCCGCTTAAGAATAATG
>CAYMLM010000115.1:0-8930 GCA_964391385.1 uncultured Papillibacter sp. | reverse complement strand
AGATAATGAGCGGTGACTGGAGTTCAGACGTGTGCTCTTCCGATCTAGAGCGAAACGATGGTTGTGCAATTTAGACAACATTTGTATACCCCCGCATTTCCGGATTAAACATTTAGCATAAGTACTAGTTGACTGGCTATCGACGGCAGTGATATTATTAGCGTACTAGCCAATTATGACGGAACGCCGAGAAAAAATCAACCCTCTCCGCCCGCAGGACCGTCGGGTGACGACAGCATTGGAATGCAGGCGTGCGGAAGCCGGCATACTGGAAACCAGATATTATTATCCGTTTCAGCATGACCATTTTACACAATTTTTCGATGTAATCCACCTGAATAATCGCCGCGCAAACTTGCGCATCAACACCCGTTTAGCCTGGATCAATGGGGAGCAGATGAGGATAAAGAGCGAAAAATCAAATCCATCACGAAGGAAATGCAGTGCGGCGCGAAGCGAAGCTTTATGTATTTAAGGATTGACCTGAACGTATTTTGCTGTTTTTATATATGTTAAGGCAAAAAAATCAGCAGGACGTGAAGTTCAAAATAATCACAAGAGGTGAATGAAATGAAAGTTAAAAAAACAATCGCTCTCCTGCTGGTTTTCGTCCTCGTAACCGCGGCATTCGCGGCTTGCGCAGGCAGCTCCAAAGATAAACCGGATGCATCCTCTCCCGCGGGTGACAGCGCCGCTCCGGAAAGCGCCGGCGGCAGTTCCGAACCCGTCGTTAACGACGACCCGCAGCCGATCGAGGGCAAGGACACCCTGTACATCGGCCAGATAAACCAGCTGGGCACGTTCCAGCACGGCTCATTCGGCGGAGTGCCCACGCTCTATTCGCTTGTATTTGACTGCCTTTTCTGTTGGGACGGCGCGACGGGCGAGATGTATTCAGACATTCTTGAAGACTGGTATTTCGAAGACGATTATACATATATCATGAAGCTCAAGGAAGGCGTTACATTCAGCGACGGCACTCCCATGACGGGCGAGGATATCCTCTTCACACTCGAAAGCTATGAGCTGAAAGGCTCGCCGTTTGTTGACACCGCCGCTTTTGTCAACTTTGAAAAATCTGCCGTAAGCGATGACGGCCTGACTGTAACCATAGTCTGCGATTACACCTACAGCCCCGTGTTCTACGTTCAGCCGATTCCTGTCGTCAGTAAAGCCTGGTGCGAGACAAACGGCTGGGAAACGCAGGATTGGTACAATAGCCCCTATGGATCCGGCCCCTACGTCGTATCCGAGTATGTTGCCGATTCACACGTAACGATGAAGCTCCGCGACAACTACTGGGGCGATGAGAAGTTCCCGTACGAGACGATCGTTGCAAAATACTACAGTGAAGCGGCGACGATGTACATCGACCTGGAGGCCGGCGTTATCGACCTGGCAGTCGGCGTCAACAAGGAAGACTACAGCCGGGCCCTCTCCGGCGACAGCGAGAACATTGCGGCCGACCATTGCCTCGGGGACTATTTCTCTGTTCAGATGTGGAACCCGAACAACGAGTATCTCAAGAACGCCGAAATCCGCAAAGCCTTGAACATGGCGATTGATTGGCCCGCTGTTGTCGATATTACATACGGCGAGCTGGCCACATACAATCCGCTCTCGGTACCCATCGCCGGTCAATACTACGACGCGTCTCTGGAAAGCAATGTCCTCCCGTATGATCCCGAAGGCGCCAAAGCCATTTTGGAGGCGCAGGGCGTCGGGGACGGCGACATTCAGCTGACAATGCTCACGACGACAAACAACGAGGACTACAGCACGACGGTTCAGTACTATCTTGCTCAGGTAGGCGTCACCCTGAACATTGAGTATATGGATTTCGTGACGATGCAAATGACGCTGTTCTCCAGCGAGGATCCGACTCTCATCAACTTCTTCGGCGGCCCGGGCTTCTCGAACCCGATGGGGACGCTGGTCAACACGCTGCCCTCTACGACGACATGGCCGCAGCACACGTTTGTCGGCGACCAGGCGTATATCGATCTGCTTGAAGCGATAAAGGCTACCGTAGATTTTGAGGAGCAGAAGGCTCTGTACAGTGAGCTTCAGAAATATGTGGCCGAGAATGTGCCGTTTACGCCGGTCTGCACCAGTTACGCAGGGATTGCTTATAACACAAACGTTATTGCGCAGGCAAAGTTTACAAACTCCAACGATATCAACTACAGGCAAATCGTATACAAATAGAACAAAAAGCATCCGCTTTCAGGCGATACGAACCGCCGCGCCTCGATTTTTCGGGGCGCGGCAGGTTGCGGGGAGGCAAAAGACTTGATTCGGTATATTACGAAAAGGCTGCTGTGGATGATTCCCATTTTGCTGGGTATAATCTTGCTCGTTTTTACCATCAGCTATTTCACGCCGGGCGACCCGGTTCAGGCGATGCTGGGGTCAAATTACACCGAGGAGCTGTATAACCAAAAAGCGGCGGAGCTTGGGCTGGATAAACCGTTTTTTGTCAGATACTTTAACTATATATACGGCATAGTGACAAGGTTTGATTTTGGTCAGTCGTACTACACGGGCGCCGATATCGGCGATGAAATTGCCGGCAAGATTGGCGTTACGGTGAAGCTGGGCGTATACAGCATTGCCGCGACGCTTATTGTCGGGGTATTCTTCGGCATCCTGTCGGCCACGAAACAACGCAGCGTTCTGGATACCTCGGTAACGGTGTTCGCGATGTTTATCGCGGCGATGCCCAATTTTTGGATGGGGCTTGTGCTGATTCTGACCTTCGCGTTAAAGCTTGGCTGGCTACCTGCCACCGGTATAGAAACGTGGAGCCACTGGATATTGCCGACATTGACGCAGAGCCTCGGCGCGCTTGCCATTATGATGCGCATGACCCGTTCGAGCGTTTTGGAGGTCATCCGGCAGGATCATACGCGTACGGCAAGGGCAAAAGGGCTCGATGAAAAGGCCGTCATTTTCCGCCACGTTCTGAAGAATTCCATGATGCCGATCATCACCATCGTGGGTATGCAGATCGGCATGATATTGGCAGGCTCCGTCATTGTTGAGGGTATTTTCAATATACCGGGACTCGGACAATACATGATGCGCGGTATTACCTCCCGCGACTATCCCGTCATTAACGGCTGTGTTCTTATCATTTCGACCTGTATTTGCGTGATGAATTTGTTAACAGACCTCGCCTACGGTTTTGTTGATCCGAGAATAAAGGCTCAGTATACGCTCCGGAGCAGTCAGAAGAAGCTGAAAAAGACGCTTGCGAAAGCGGAGCTGAAAGAGGCGGAGGCTGTCTGATGGTAATAACACGAAAACAAAAAGAACAACACATCCGCTCTTTGGAGCAGATGAGCAAGAAGCACAGCCAATGGGGAGACGTTCTGAGAAGGCTCTTGAGAAACAAGCTCGCCATGGTCGGCCTTGCGATCGTCCTGATCATCGTGCTTGCCGTCGTTTTTGCCGATGTCATAAGCCCGTATGACTATGCCGAGCAAAATCCGACACAGAAGCTGCAGTTTCCGTCCGCCGAGCACATCCTGGGTACCGATAATTACGGCAGGGATTTGTTTTCCCGCCTGCTGCACGGCGGCCGTATATCACTTCTCGTGGCGCTCATGTCCGTTGCGATATCCATGTGCATAGGCGCTGTTCTGGGCGCGCTGGCCGGTTACTTCGGCGGTGTGTTCGAGCTGATTATCATGAGGCTTATGGATATCATCATGTCCGTGCCGGGGCTGCTGCTTGCGGTTGCCCTGTCTGCCGCCCTGGGAAACGGGCTTTTGAATACAGCCTTGGCCTGCGCGATCGGAGGTATTCCCAGCGCGGTCCGGCTCTTGCGCGCGACGGTTATGAGTATCCGGGACAACGAGTATGTCGAGGCGGCCCTTGCGACCGGCTCAACCCAGATGCGAGTTATTTTCCGCCACATTCTGCCGAATACCCTTGCGCCGCTGATTGTGGATACGACGCTTCGTATCGGCGGCACGATCATGATGATTTCAGGTCTCAGCTTTGTAGGGTTGGGCGTGCGTCCGCCGACTCCGGAATGGGGCTCCATTCTCTCCGGCTCCTTAGACTACATGCGCGATTTTTATCCCCTTGTCGTTTTCCCGGGAATCATCATGATGCTGACGCTTTTTGGTTTCAGCGTTTTCGGCGACGGACTCCGTGACGCGATGGATCCGAAACTGAAGGATTAAGGAGCGGAACATGACACCATTATTAGAAATCAGGGACCTTACGATTCACTACATAACGCATGACGATACGCTCAAAGCCGTCAACGGGATTTCGCTATCAATCAACAAAAAGGAAACGCTGGGCCTTGTCGGCGAGACGGGCGCGGGGAAGACGACGACGGCCCTGGGCATCATGCGCTTGGTACCGAACCCGCCGGGAAAGATCATCGGCGGTGAGATTTTATATAACGGCAGGAATTTGCTGACTATAGGCGACGCCGAAATGCGCAAGGTGCGCGGCAATGAGATTTCAATGATATTCCAGGACCCGATGACGGCGTTAAACCCGACCATGAAGGTTGGCGACCAGATTTCGGAGGTCATTCACCTGCACCAGAAGTGTTCGAAAATCGAGGCTGTCAGGCAAAGCCTGAAAATGCTCGAAATGGTCGGGATCCCACAGGAGCGGAGCGTCGAGTATCCGCACCAGTTTTCAGGCGGTATGAAGCAGCGCGTGGTCATTGCCATTGCGCTGGCCTGTTCTCCGAATCTGCTGATCGCCGACGAGCCGACAACGGCGCTGGATGTGACGATACAGGCGCAGGTTCTCGAGATGATTAACGACCTGAAGAATAAAATCGGCACCTCGGTGCTCCTGATTACGCACGATCTCGGCATTGTCGCGGAAAGCTGCGATAAGGTTGCGATTATGTACGCGGGGGAAATCGTCGAGTACGGCACGGTCGAGCATATTTTCAACAATGTTCAGCACCCCTACACGAAGGGCTTGTTCGGCAGCCTACCGAGTTTAGCCGAGGATGTTCATAGATTGAAACCCATACAAGGGCTGATGCCGGACCCGGCAGACCTGCCGCCGGGCTGTCATTTTCACGACAGATGCGCCGTGGCAATGGACGCGTGCGCAACGACGGCGCCGGATAACGTGGAGGTTGAGCCGGGGCATTTTGTCAGATGCCTGAGATGCAAAGCCGCCAGCAAAGCCGGAGGTGAAAATTGAAATGAGTGAACTGTTGAAGGTAGTTGACTTAAAGAAATATTTCCACAGTCCGGGCGGCCAGCTCCACGCGGTGGACGGAGTAAGCTTTACGATTGACGAGGGTAAGACTCTCGGCGTCGTCGGAGAGAGCGGATGCGGGAAAAGTACGCTGGGGCGCACTATTCTGGGCCTGAAAAGCCCGACCGGGGGGATAGTATTCTACAAGGGCGCCAACATCACCGAGGTCAGGGGCGCGGACAGAAGGCGTTTGCAGAAGGACATGCAGATCATTTTTCAGGATCCTTTTTCCTCGCTGAATCCACGCCTGTGCGTTTTGGAGCTGATCGGAGATCCGCTGCGTTCGTTTAAGATCTGCAGGACAAAAAAAGAACGTGAGGAACGCGTTTACGAGCTGATGGATACAGTCGGACTGGCCCGGCGCTTCGCGTACAGCTATCCCCACGAATTGGACGGAGGCCGGCGCCAGCGTATCGGCATAGCCCGGGCGCTGGCCGTTGACCCCAAGTTCATCGTGTGCGATGAGCCTGTTTCCGCCCTTGATGTTTCGATTCAGGCACAGATCTTAAACCTTTTACAGGATATCCAGGAGCAAAAAGGCATCAGCTACATCTTTATCACGCATGATTTGTCTGTTGTCAAGCACATATCCGACGACATCCTTGTCATGTACCTGGGATGCCTTGCGGAAAAATGCCCGTCGAAGGAGCTTTTCGGAAGACCGCTTCACCCGTATACGAAGGGGCTGCTTTCGGCGATTCCCGTGCCCAGTCTTGGTTTTAAAAAAGAGCGTATCCTTCTGAAGGGAGAATTGACGAGCCCGATCAATCCCAAGCCGGGCTGCAGATTCGCGCCGCGCTGCCAGTATGCGACCGAGATTTGCTCATCAGAGCAGCCGGCGGAACAGGAAATCGGGCCCGGTCATTGTGTGGCATGCCACCATGTCAGGGAAATCAACGGTCTTTAAACTCATTAAGGAGAAAAGATATGAAACATCCGAGATATCCGCACGTGTTCGAGCCGATTCGGCTCGGCCCGATTACGCTGAAAAACAGAATCGTCGGCAATCCTATGATGACCGGGCTGTCGACGGCGCTCGGGATGGTCACAAACGAAATGGTCGCCCACATCGGCGCGAGAGCCAGAACCGGCGCCGGCATGATCATTATCGGCGATTCGGCAATCGATTACGATTACGCCGTCACCCACTATACGCCTCTTGACTTGGGCAACGAGGAGAACCTGGCGGGCTTGACGCTTCTTGCCGAAGAGGCGCACAAATACGGCGCCAAGCTCGGCGTGGAGCTCCAGCACGGCGGGGCTTTCTCGCACGAAGCGATTAACAGAAGCGGTCTGCGGCTGGCGCCGTGGCCGTCGCCCGGCGGCGTGTTCAGAAATAAAAGAGACGCCATTATCATCGACCGGAAAATCATGGACGACATCGTCAAGAGTTATATCGGGGCGGCAGACCGCCTGATGCGCGCGGGCTTCGACGAGGTTTTGGTCCATTGCGCGCACGGCTGGCTGATAACGCAATTTCTGAATCCGCGTATGAATAAGCGAACGGACGAGTACGGCGGAAGCCTGGAAAACCGTATGCGCTTCCCGCTCGAGGTCTTAAAAGCCATTCACGGCGCAGTGGGGCACAAAATGTCCGTAGATATGCGCGTGAGCGTCGGCGGGCCGGTGTCGCCGCATACGGAGCAGGATCTCGAGGAAATGATTGCGTTTATCCGTGCGGCCTCCCCGTACGTCAACAGCGCCAACATCTCCGTTTCGACCCCTGAAAACATTGCAAGCACGGAGTATATGTGTCAGCCGTATTATCTGCCGCACATGGTCAACACCGAGTGGTGCGCCAGGGCGCGCGCCGCGGGCCTGCCGATTCCGGTCATGGCCACAGGATCTATCGTGACGACCGGGGAGGCGGAGGAGATCATCGCCTCCGGCAAGGCGGACATGGTCGGCGTCGGACGCGGCACGCTCGTCGACGACAGACACTACGACAAGGATTTTCACGGCAGGGAAGAAGACGTGCGCCCCTGTCTGCGCTGCGCGCACTGTACGGACAGGCTGTTCCATTTCCTGCCCGTTCGCTGCGCCGTCAATCCCACCTGCGGCCGCGAGCGCGATTATCCCCGCGTGACGCCGGCGCTGAGGAAAAAGAAGGTCATGATCGTCGGCGGCGGTCCCGCCGGTATGCTCGGCGCTCAAACGGCCGCCGAAAGAGGCCATGAGGTTGTCCTGTACGAAAAGGAAAACAGGCTCGGCGGCCTTCTCCATGTCGCGGGCGCGCTGCCCGATAAGTATGATATGCGCCGCTATACGGACTGGATTATCAAAAAGACCGAACAGTGCGGCGCGAAAATCGTCCTGAGCACTGAGGCTACGCCCGATATCGTCAAAAAGGAAGCGCCGGACGTACTGTTTGTCGCAATCGGTTCCGAGCCGGCGACGCCGCCGATCCCCGGACTCGGCGGAGAAAATGTCGTGCTTGTAAGCGATGTCGATACCGGCAAAGCGAAGACGGGCAAAAAGGTTGTGATACTCGGCGCCGCGTTTTCCGGTAGCGAGTGCGCCATCCCGCTCCTGCGCGAGGGCAAAGACGTTACGCTGATCGATATGATATCGGAGATGACCTTTGCAGGCTATTCCATGGGCTCGCAGGTGTGGCTGGGAATCCAGCGCAACCACAGAGAGCTCGGCGCGCAATATATCTTCGACGCAAAGATTGCCGAGATCACGCAGAGCGGCGTGAAATATACGAAAAGTGACGGGACCGACGGTTTTGTGGAGTGCGACACCGTCGTAAACGCCCTGGGGCTCAAGGTCAATCACGACAAAGTCGGCAAACTGCTGCTGGCCGCCAAGGAGTCTTACGCGATCGGCGACAGCCTGGATTCGGAAATGACGATTGATAACGCCGTATTTACCGGCTTCAGCTACGCAGTGGATATCTAAACCGAAGCCTGAGCAAAACACCCATGACCGGAGGATAAGAACGCTTACACATCTCAGGTCACCTCGGATCAGCATTCACTCAGTTACGTAAAAACCAAGCTGCCTGTGATCTCATTGTCGGGATCACAGGCAGCTTTGTGTTCCGGGCGCGTTAATTGGCGTATACCCGTCTGTATAAATCATCTTCCGTAAGGTCGTTTTTTGCTGCGGCTTTTATCCATTGCTGATTGCCCATTTCAAAATACAGCTCTTTCGACATGCCCGATTGGATGCAGATGTGTTGACCGGGAGCCGGGGAAACCTCTGAGACAGCGGCTTTCATGAGATTGAAAGCGCCGTATATTTCCTCCATTGTTTTCCGCATGAACGGCTCGTCCTTCGTATACAGGAGCGTTCCGCCGCCGCCAATCTGCACGCCGAAGCAAAACTGCGCGCCGATCTTCTGGCTGAAGCTTTCGATGACCTTCGTCCCGCCGCTGCAGATTTCGGGTTCGGGAAAGCCGCAGTTGATAACGGCAAACACTTTGCGCACCTTTGAAACACCGCTGCGAACAAGGTAATACGCATAAAAATCCTGCAGAAACCGCATCAGAATGCCGGGCAAAGAGTAGATATAAAGCGGGAAGATGATCACCAGGCTGTCGGCTTCCAGCATTGTTTTGAAGGCGCTGCCGGCCTTGTTTCCAGTGACGGCGTCTTTGACATTTATATGCGCGACGGATGTCGGTCCGGATTAGATCGGAAGAGCACACGTCTGAACTCCAGTCACCGCTCATTATCTC
>CAYMLM010000114.1:0-8962 GCA_964391385.1 uncultured Papillibacter sp. | reverse complement strand
GCAGGTAGTCGGCGTTTGCGTCGGTGCGGCTGAGCGCGAGGCTGACCGCGACCGTATCCCCGACCTTGACGTTTGTGCCTGACGCGGACAGGACAAGCGCATAGGTCATGTCGCCGGCCGCCGACGCGGCGGGCAGCACGCCGAGCCCGAGCGCCAGCAGCATCGCGAGCGTCAGTAAAAGAGACAGTGTTTTTTTCATATGTAATCCCTCACTATTGTTTTATGTTGGCCGCGACGGCGTCCGGCGCGCAATGCGCCGGAGCTGCCGCGGTGTTTGTTCTTCTGGCGTCTATCCGATGCCGTGGATGATGTTGACGATGATCTGCACGTCGGCCGTGTCCACCGTGCCGTCGCCGTTTAAGTCGGCGGCCAGACGCATCCTCGCGCTCACCGTCGCAAAGCCTGTGTCGGACAGGTAGGTGCCCACATACAGGTCGTAGACGAGCTGCGCGTCGATGACGTCGATCCGGCCGCTTGGGCTCTGGTTGACGTTGCCGTCGTAGCTGATGACCGGCGCCGCGCCCGTCACGCAGGCCAGCGTCTCGAGCGCCGTCTCCTCGTCGTCCCCGGACGGGATGAAGCAGGCGTATCTCTCGTATTCCTCGGACCAGAACAGGTCCGCCCCGTCGTACCGGTACTTGCAGCCTTCGGGGGCCTCCGCCTCCAGCAGCAGGACCTTGAAGCCCGTGGGCGCGCCCTTGTACGCGTCGAACGTGATGAACGTCACGCTCCCCGCGACGCGCTGCGTCACGCTCACCGTCACGGCGTTCGTGAGCGCTGTGCCCGGGATCGTGTACCGTCCGCCGCTTTCCGTCAGCGTCACGGCGCTTCCCGAGCCGACAGTGTACGTCACGCCCGTGATCGTATAGCCCGGGTCGGCCGTCATCGTGAAGACCACGTCGGTGCCATACTCGCCCTTGCCGTCCGTCACGCCCGAGACGACTGTCGCCTGGCTCGGCAGCGTCACCGTCACCTCGCCCTGCCACATCGCGTAAAACGTCTTGTCGCCCATGTCCGTCGGGAGAATCCCCGGCGCCGGGTCCGTGAACGCGTCGTCTGAGAACCAGCCGCCGAACGTGTAGTTTTCCTTCGACGCCGCCTCCAGCGTGAGGCTGTCGCCGTAGCTGTAGGTCGCGGGGTTCGACGCGCTGTTCGTGCCGCCGTTCAGCACGTAGGTGATGTTGTAGACGTTGGCCGTCGCCGTCGCCGTATACGCCGCGTTGGCCGTGAAAACGGTTTCCGCAATCTCGGCGAAGCTCAGGCGGTTTGTCCCGTCGGTCCAGACCGGCGTGTCGAGCGTGTAGCCGGTCTCCGCCTCGGGGCTCGGGTAGATAAACGTCGTCTCGTACGCGTTCGTCGCGTACAGGCCCGCCGCGCCGTACCTCGCGTAAGCGGTGGCCGGCGTCATATCGACGTGGCTGCCGGCCTCAAACGTCACCGTCAGGTTGTGGACGTCGACGCCGATGTCCGCCCCGGTCAGGGCGGCCGGCACGTCGCCCGGATTGCCCGAAACGCCCACGTAGGCCGAAACCAGCGAGAACACGGCCTCCGAGCTGCCGGCAGCGATGTCCGATTTCACCGTGAAGGTCAGGTTCCCCTGAGGCCCGGTCTCCGCCGTTGCGCCGGTGCGGGTGATCGTGAGCGTGCCCGCCGCGGCGTTGTCCGTCACCCTGAAGCCCGTGAGCAGCGTATTGCCCGCGTAGCTCACCTTCGTCCTGTCGTAGCTGACGACCGCCTGCAGCGCCGCGTAACCGGCCGAGCCGTTCACGTTCAGGCCGGCGGTGATCGTCTCCCCGACGCTCTTGTCGGTGTCCGCCGTCGACAGGTGCACCGTATAGCTGCTCTTTTCCTCCTCGATCGCGTACAGCGACAGGTGCGTCGTCGTGAAGGTCACCTTGCCGTCCGCGCAGGCGGACGCCATCGCCGTCCGGTCTCCCGCCTCGTCGATGTAGTACACCGTGACGCCGATGTCGGGCGAGGAGGGCGTGAACAGGACCTCGACCGTAATCGTCCCGTTTGTGCCGTTGTTGAAGTCGATGGGGCTGCCGACGCACGTCAGCGAGAGCTCCAGGAGGATGTCCGCGTTTGCCGCCGCCCCCTGCTGCCCGGCCGGCAGGTCGGATACCGTCTTCGTCTCGACGGTCAGCGTGACGTCCCCGCCGTTTGCGTTGGCCAGCAGATTGGCGATGGCGTCCGCGTCGAGCGTGATGTCGCCGAAGTCCGTGTGGATCACGGCGCCGCCGCCCGCGGCCGCCAGCGCCGCGAGCGTCCCGTTCGTGACAGTCAGCTCAAGCCGCGTGACCCCGTCGTCCCCGGTCGTGGCCGTGACCGTGAACAGCGCCCCGGCCTCGACCGAGCCGCCCGCCAGGTCCACCGTACCCGCTGCCGTATTGCCCGTGATTGTGGGCGTCACCGTGACGGTGTTTGCAGAGCTTCCGCCGGCCGTAAAGACGACCTCGACCGCCGCGTTCTGCTGCGGCATGACGAATTCCTTCTTGTCAGTAACGGTCAGCTCCGTGCCGTCGGTATATGTGACCGTGATACCATCCAGGTTAAAACCTTCGTCCGGCATGGCGGATACGGTCACCGTACTGCCCGCGTTCTGATAGACGGTATCGCCGGCTGCCGTCAGCCCCATGAGGGAAGCCGTGCCGTCGCCGGATACGGCCAGTGTGACCGCATGCGTTGCCGTCGAAGCGGACCCGAAAGCGGGATAAGCGCCCGACTGGGTCCAGGTCCCGCTGCTGTTGTTTCCGCTGTTGAGGAGCGCCGCGACCCGGCCGGAAGCGAAGTCGGTTGAAGCCGTGGGGACGCATACGTCGTCCGCCACGAACGGCTCGCTTCTGCTGTAATTTGCCGTCGTATAATCGATCGCGAGAATATAACCGATGCCCGTACTCGCCGAGGTGCTCAGATAGTAGTTGTTTTCAATGATGTTGTAGCGGTCGAGCGACTTCATGTAGCCGATGATCCCGCCGACATACTGCGGGGTTGCGGCCGTGGCCGTCAGCGTACCGCAGAAATAGTTGTTCTGTATGTAGCCGATGCCGTTTGCCCAGCACTGCGTGCAGGCCGGCTCGCCGCCCAAAATGCCGCCGATATAATCGGAAGCCGTGACCGTGCCGCTGACATAGCAGTTCTGAATGCTGACACAGGGCGTATTTGGCGCCGAGGTGCTTGTATAGCCGCTTCCCATAATGCCGCCGGCGTAATTGCCTGTGGCGATGACACTTCCTGCGAAGAGGCTGCTTTTTACAACGCAGGGACCCATGGACTGGCCCTTGGACGACACCAGTCCTCCGACATTGTTCACGCCGTAGACCGTGGCGTAGCTGACACAGTTCATGACGTTGCCGTTGAAGTCGCCGGCGAAGGAACCGATGCGGGAACCAGCCCTGTCATAGCCGATAACCACGCCGGCTTCGACGGTGCAGTTCAATATATTGACCACGTTCACGCCGGAGGCGAAGCCGCCGATAAAGCCGGACATCAGGGTTGAGGAGCCCGACTTCAGCGTCACGTTGACGATATCGATGGTGCGGTTATCCAGTGACGTGTCGTAACTGCCTTCAGGCCCGTAATCGACGGTATAGTTGTTGACAAGGCCGTATCCGGCAATTTGTGTACCGAAAATGTTCAGGTTCCTGACGGTCGCGTTCCGTACGTAACCGAAAAGGGGCAGCCCGCCCGAAGGCACTGTAACGGTATGGCTGTCGCCGTCCAGCGTGCCGGAAAAATTCCATATATTTTTGCCGTTGCCCGAACCCGTCTCCCCCGTCTTCAGGCAGCCGATGGGAACCCAGCCTGCCGGGAGCGTCACATCCGCCGTCAGCTTGAAATACATCCCCCGGAAGGACAGCCCCATTGTATTGACGAGGCTCCAAAGCAGGTTCAGGTCGTCAACGCCGTCGATCAAAAACGGGTCGGCTTCTGTGCCGCTGCCCGCCCAGGTGCCGCCGAATTCCGCGACCGTCTTAAAGGAGACAATTGCTGTATCAGAATCTGCGGCAGCCGAATAAACGTCGCCGGTTACGCTGCTCACCGTGTTGGTCACCGTGCAGTAATAATAGACGGTCGTTGACTCGGAAGCCACCGGCGGCGTATAACTGTCTGACGTCGCGCCGCTCACAGGCGTAAATGTAATGTTGTCTGTGCTGGTAAACCATTGGTAGGAGAGCGTGCCGCTGTCCGTCCTGCTGGCCTTAACCGACAAGGTGCGGATATCGCTGGAACCGACAAGGTATTCCCCGCCGGCCGGCTGGGCGGAAAAGGTCGGCGTGGCGGCCGAGTTCGCGATAACGCTGACAAACACATTGTTGGAGGTGTCCATCGTGTACTTGGCGCCGTTCAGGGTATATGTAACATAGCAATAAAAGTTCCGGTCAATTTCCCTTGTGGTCGGCGGCGTATACTGCGCCTGATTGTTCGTGCCCGACGCGGAGCCGTAACCCGAGGTCCCCGACCTGAAGCGCCACTTGTAGGACCAGGTGCCGCCCGGCACGTCGGATGTGACGGCGGCCTTCAGGGTGGCGGCCGTGTCCCCGGTGTTGTACAGATAACCGCTCTCGGGGACCGGCTGATCGTCGATCGTCACCACGACCGCCGTTACGGTCGGTGCCGAAACGACCGTTATCATCGCGACGGCGCTCTGGGCGGCAGCCGTTTGGCCGTCGACGGTGTTCGTCACGACGACCTTATAGTACGTCGTGCCGACCGTAGCCGTGCCTGGCGTGTAGCCGGCTGAGGTCGCCCCGTCGATAACGGTTGAAACGTCGCCGGCGGACGCGCCGCTGTACCACTGATAAGACAGTGTGCCGTTATCCCCGACCGAAGCCGCGACCGACAGCTGCGCTGCCGTCATACCCGTCACATACCTGACTTCGTCCGTACCGAGGTCGGTATCAAGCATCGGCGTCTCCACGGGATTGACCGCCGCCGGAGCCACCGTCACCGTCGCCAGAGGAAGGATGACCGGGGAGGCGGAATATTCGTCGATAGCCTCCTGCGGCATATAGGCCGTCAGCAGATACGTCCCCTCCGCCGGGAACGTCGCGCCGACATTGCCGTCCTCATCCGTGACCGCGCCCGTGATGTCCGTCAGCGCGCCGGTTGATGCGTCCACAAGCGCGAGCTGCGCGTCCTCGATCGGCGCGCCTTCTCCCGCGGCGGCTTCCGCCAGCGACGTGTATTTGTAACCGGACCAGCCAATCATGTAGCCATTGAGCGTGAGGTCTGCCTCCGCGCCCGCCGTGGCGGCGATGCTGTCGGTCAATACCCCGTTCTGGCTGAACCAGACGTATTGATCCATGGCCCAGCTGTCCTGATAAATGAAGAATTCAACGAGATCGTTCGTATGGACGGGGGCCTGTGTTATGGTGTATCCCGTATATCCGCCCCCATAGCCGTCATCAACCCATACGCCGTCGTTGGGCGTGCTGCAGTTGACCGCGAAGCCGACCGACGTCGTCGAGACGCCGAATTCCTTTGTGATTTGGCTGCTAGAGTTGACCACCAGGTAGTCCGGTGCCGTTGCCGGCGCGAAGTCCGCGCCGAACGCAAGCTCGTGCGCGCGGACGAGCGCATCAAGCGCCGAGACGCCGGTCACGCTGTCCGTAAAGCCGTAGCTCTCGGCGAGATCGGAGCTGACCGTCGCGGTCTGCGGCGCGAACAGGAACGCGCTCTCAGCCTGCGCGGTGAGTTTAATCTCAGCCGTTGTAACGGGCGACACCGCCTCGGACGTCGTGAATTCTACCGTAGCCACGGCCGACGTGTTGGCCGCATCGTCTTCAACCACAATGTGCGCCTTATAGGCCGTCTCGGCTGAAAGACCCGTGACATTAAAGCTGTTCGCGCCAGCCATAGCCGGGCCGCTCGCCCCGCCCCGGACCGTCGCCGCGTCGGGCGTCGGGTCGGTCGCCGGGAGCACGATATAATAGTAAGTGCCCGCTTCGTCCGACGTGAAGCTGATTGTCGCCCCCTCGGCGCTCAGATTGCCGTAGCTTGTTTCGGTAAGCGTCGGGGGCGTCGTGTCGGCCGCCGCGTTGACCGTGATCCCTCCGGCGGCGAAAACGACTGGGACGGGCGCCGGTTCGATGTTTGTGAAATTAGCGGCGAGCCCGTTTAAAAGCCCAAGGGAGATCGGATAAGAGCCCCCTGCCGCCGACGCGCCGACCGTGAAGTTCAGGTTGAGTATCACGCCGTCACCCGTTATGTTCACGGTATTGTCGTAAACAATATTTGTTCCAACCGTCAAGGCGCCTGACGTCACGGCGCTCCCCAGCGTTACCGTATCGAGCGTCAGGCTCGCCGTGTCGTAGGTCGGCGTGAGCACGAAGGCAGCGAAGCCCGGATTGCCCGTAATCGTCACGGGCACCGTGACCGTGCCGCCCGCATCGGCCGTCTGCGTCCCGACGGAAATCACCGCTTCGCCGTCGGCCGCGGCCGTCAGCGCAAGCGCCGGCATCAGGCCGATCACCATCGCCAGAACAAGCAGTATGGAAAAAAGCTTTTTCATAGTCTGTTTCATTATTTTTACTCCTTCTCAATTTTTTCTCTGTACTTCGCGCAGTACGTCGTCAGTCGAACGAGACGATCAGCCCGGCGAGATATTTTCTCATGAGAGCCAGATCCATGGCGGTCACGTAATCGTCGCCGTCAAGCTTCGCCGCCTCAAGGTGCGCTCCGGTCAGCGTAATCTGACCCGACAGATGCTTTCTCATTCGCGCGAGATCCATGGCGGTCACATAGCCGTCGCCGTCTATGTCGCCGGGCCTGACAGTCGATTCTATCTCGACGGCGATCGTATATGTGACTGCGGGCACAAGCTCGGCATATGCGCCGAGGGGCGGCTCGCCGTTGTTCATGCTGGGCCACAGCGGATCGGTGCTTCCGCAGGTTACGGTGATCGTGCCGCCGTCTGTCACACTGAGCGTGCGCGCACCCCAGCGCACGCTCTCAAAGCTCTCTGTTTCGTTTTTGACGCGGACCTGGAAGTTTTTATTCGCGCCCGTCGGCGTGACGGTCACACCGCTTGTGCCCGAGGGGAGCGTCAGTGTATAGCTCAGTGTGCCGGAACTGAAAGACGGCGTGAGCGTCCCGGCGTCAACGCTGAGGTAGGCAAGGCCTTTATTGTTGTTGTCCCAGGTCCCGCCGAGGTCGACGCCGTAATTGCAGGTAAACATGAGACGGATGACGTCGCCCGGCTCAACGGCGATGGCTCCGAAACCAACATTTGTAAACCAGTCGTTCAGGGTTCCCATCCAGCCGCTCCGCGACCCGCCATCAAGTGCGGCCAAACCGTCGATTGTGGTTATGTAATTGCTTTCTATGCCGATTGCCGTTATGCTGTTTTGGCCAAACGCGGCATCAATGGCCTGCATCACGGTTTCTCCGGGAAAAACCGTGACGGGAAACGCGTTAAGCTTGACGCCCGTCCAGGCTGGCGTCTTGTTGCCATACGGCGCGGTAAACGTTGTGTTTTCCAGCGTGACGTATGCGACGTTTCCTTCTCCCGCGGCGGAGATCGGCAGGAGTGAAAGCACCATCATCAAAACGAGAACGAACACTGAGAGCTTTTTCAAATGTAATTCCCCCTATATTTTTGCAGGTCTTCATATAAGCTGTGTAAAGTCGGCTTGGATTTGATGGAGCAGTCAATCACAGCCGGTCGCATTGCTTGTTAAAATAAAAAACCGGCCACTTTTCGGCCGGTTACGCTACTGGCTCCCGCCTGACAAAAGCGTCCAAATCATGTCAGGCAATCATCGCTTCCGAGTATTTTATTTATTCCGCTTCAACGGGGTATTTTCGAAGAGAGGTCATCATGCCCTGTTCGTGCGGCTCTCGCCGGAGAAAAAAGAGGCCCGGCAACATGGGATCGCTCCCTGTTTGCCAAACCTCCGTTGTTCGGTCGGTTCCTGTTTATAGCATGACGTCTGTTTGTATTTCCTCCACGCGTACGGGGATGCCGTCGGCAACAAAAATATGAAGCTCGCCGGATTTCATCCCTCGGATGAGGTCTATGAGCTGCCGGTCCTGATCGCTCAGATCCGGCTCCTTCTCCTTATCCTTGTCCGACATGTTATCACTCCGTTCCTCAAGGTCTGCGGTCAGTGACGCACGCATTAAAAAAGGAGGCCGGCAAAACCGGAATACAACCGGCTTGCCAAACCTCCGTTGTTCGGTCGGTTCAGGGCTAAAGCTTGATGCTCTTTTTTATTTTTTCAGCCCTCACAGGCTTGCTGTCCATGACAAATATGTGGATTTCACCGTATTTCATTTCGCGTATCATCTGTACAAGACGCCACTCCTGTTCGTTTAGAACCAGGTTTTCGATCGGTTCTTTCGAACTCATATGATCACTTCCATTTCTTAAAAAATAAATAAACGGCTGTGACAATTGTCACAGCCGTATTTCTGTGTCAGAAACTTCAGCCTCCCGCTCAACCAAAGCGCCGGCTGTGTTTCAAAGCAGGTCTTCTGGCTTACGCTTATGTGGCTATTGCACACGTCCGGCGCTCTGCCTTCCCAAGCTCTTCCTGCGGAAGAGTTTTCTCAGTGACCGACTTTCGTCGACGAGCGCGGACTTAAGCGTTTACAGCGGCGGCACCGCTCGGGATTTGCACCCGATTCCCTATTATCCCCCCAAGGCCCTGCGTCTAAGGGGGCACTTGAAACATTTTTTTATTTAAAAATAGCATATATGTACGTTCCTGTCAATATTTCCTTTCCCGTCCAATTTTATGTGTTATAGCAGCTGCCTGTCACTGTTCCTAGTTGAGCCGCTGTCCGGGCGGCAGTCGCAAAACCGCCCGGACATAACGCCTCACAGGAAGATAATGTAGCAGGCAGGAAGCCCCGCTGTCATCGCCCGGCACGGCGGCCGGATGACCGGCCGCATGAGCATCAGGCGTCGAAAGGAAACCGTTACGACAGCGAAAGCAGGAGAGGGCTTTCGCCTCGG
>CAYMLM010000113.1:0-9013 GCA_964391385.1 uncultured Papillibacter sp. | reverse complement strand
ACCGCTGACCTCTTGAATGCCATTCAAGCGCTCTCCCAGCTGAGCTATACCCCCATGTTGTGCGGAAACTATTCAATTTTTAATGCCATTCAAGCGCCCCTGCGCTTTGGGGTGGTTTACCGTATAACTCGCGCTCCCAGCTGAGCTATACCCCCGTATTCAGTTAACGCCCCGCCGGCCCGGCCGGCGAAAATGTGGCGAAGGTTATGTTACCACAGCCGGGCCCCCTTGTCAAGCGATCATGTCAAATATAATCGCTTGCTCAACAAATATCATTCCCTGTCGAAACAGGTAAGAGCGAGGCCGCGGGAGCCGGCAGGTCCCGGCAGTTATCCGCGCGCTCTTTTCTAGTTTTGGAACACCGGTTTGCTAGACGGCTTCTTCCTCGCAGGGCACGCTGCACACGTCGACCCAGCCGCCGGCGCCGGAGCAAAGATAAAGCTCATCGGTCGTCAGCCCGATGGCGCTGCTGGCACTCCCGGCGGCCGGGTAGACCGTATCAAAGCGTAAAAGCGAGCGGTCCAGATAGACAGGCACATTCCCCTTGATCCCGAACGGGCAGACGCCGCCCACGGGATGTCCGACCAGTTCGGCCACCTCGGCGGGCGTCAGCATTTTTGCTTTCCGGGAGAATCGCTCTTTAAACTTTTTGTTGTCGATGCGCACGTCGCCGGCGCAGACGATCAGCATACAGCCTTCTTCCGTTTTAAAAGAGAGCGTTTTGCTTATGCGCGCCGGCGCGACGCCAAGCGCCTTGGCGGCCAGCTCGACCGTCGCGCTGGAGACCTCAAACTCCTGCACGCGGGTTTCAAGCCCGAATTTTTTCAAATGAGCCCTTGCGGTTTCAACAGACATGCCTTTTATTTCCTTTGATTTTCCCGGCTGTCAGGGCGGCGGCGCCTCCCTCCGTCACACCGGATATGCTTCGTCCATTCTAGCACGCCGGATCCGCACCGTCAATCCTCCCGGCGCAGCGCCGGTTGACTTGCCCGGCGCAGCGCCGGTTGACTTAAACCCTCTTTTTTCTCGGGTCCGGAGGGCTTGCGCCGGTGGTTTTAAGGCTTGTAGTTTTTTAAATGTTGTATTATAATATACGGGCTATATCGAATCAGGGCAGAGTCACTTCAATACAGGAACGGAGTTGAATGTATGATAACGGTCCACAACGAACGGGGCTTTATACGCATTGCCAATGACGTTTTCACGATCCTCGCCGGCATCGCGGCCACAAACTGCTTCGGTGTGAAAGGCATGGCTGTCCGTTCCATGACAGACGGATTGGTCCACCTGCTCAAACGCGAATCCATGGGCAGAGGCGTGCATATCACATATAATGAAAATGGAACCATTTCCATCGAGCTTCATATCGCTGTCGACCAGGATGTCAATATTCCCGTCGTCTGTGAAAATATCATTGAAGAGGTCCGTTACAAGGTGGCTACGGCCACCGGGGTGGAGATTCTGAGCGTTGATGTCTTTGTTGACTCAATGATTATTGGCTGAAACGAGGGGGAAGCTGTTTGACACGTCAGATTACAGGCGCCCTATACAAATCCATGATTCTCAACGGCGCGGCTGCTATCGATAACAATAAAGGCGAAATCAACGAGCTCAACGTTTTTCCCGTTCCCGACGGGGACACGGGCACGAACATGAGCCTGACCATGGGCGCCGGGGCGGCAGCGCTTGCCGACTCGTCCCCCGGAACGGTCGCCCGGGCCTCCGACCTTACAGCCGGCGCGCTGCTGCGCGGCGCGAGGGGAAATTCGGGCGTTATTTTGTCGCTGCTGTTCCGTGGAATCGCACGGCATCTCAAGTCCATGGACTCAGCCGGTGCAGCCGATTTCGCCGCCTCCCTGTCGTCCGGCGTCGAATCGGCCTACAAAGCCATCATGAAACCAACCGAGGGCACCATTCTGACCGTCTCGAGGCTGGCCGCCGAAGCAGCTGTTTCCATGTCCGAACGGACCGACGACATCGAGGCGGTGCTGGAACATGCCATCGTTGTCGGATATGAAGCGCTGGACAACACAATCAACCAGAATCCCGTCTTAAAGAAGGCCGGGGTCATCGACGCCGGCGGCAAGGGATACCTGTATATTTTGGAAGGAATGCTGAAAGCTCTGAAGGGCGAAATTTTAAGTTACAGTCAGAAAACGACGGCAGGCGCCGAAAAAGCCGACTTCGGCAGCTTTGACACGCAGGAGATCCGCTTCACCTACTGTACCGAATTCATCGCCGGGCGGAAAACCGGCAGGGACGTCAATCATCTGCGCGATTTTCTAGATGAGCGCGGCGACAGCATTGTCGTCGTCGAAGACGACGAGCTGATCAAGGTGCATGTCCACACAAACGATCCCGGCATCCTCCTGACCGAAGCCCTCACTTATGGGCCGCTCATCAGTGTCAAAGTCGAAAACATGAAAGAGCAGCATACGGAAAAGCTGCTGGAAAGCGGCGCGGGGCAGCGGCCTGCCGAGTCGGAAGACGTGTTCCGGCCCGAGCCGGAGACGTATGAAGCGGGAGAGGCCGGGACCGGACCGATCCCCCCCGAGCCGGATCCCTGCGCGGAGGAGTATGGGTATGGTTACGAGTCGGCTGCTGCGCCCGACGCCGAAGCTGCCGTCTATGCGCCGGAACCGGACGTACCGTTCGGCGAATCCGCGCCCGCACATCCGGACTCGCAGGAGGATCTGACCGCGAAAAAAATCGGCGTCGTGGCGGTCTGCGCCGGAGAAGGCATGTGCGGCGTCTTCCGCGATCTCGGCGTCGACAGCATCATCATCGGCGGGCAGACGATGAACCCGTCGACGGAAGATATCTTAAACCAGATTGAAGCCACATCGGCCGAGACGATTTTCGTCCTGCCGAACAATAAAAACATCATTATGGCCGCGCAGCAGTGCATGAGCCTGACCGAAAAACAGGTCGTCGTCATACCGACGAAATCCATGCCGCAGGGCATATCGGCCATGATTGCCATGGACCCCAGCGCAACGGTCGAGGAAAACGTGACGCTCATGACAACGGCCATTGACCGCGTGCACACGGCGCAGATCACGTATGCCGCCCGCAATTCGGAATACGACGGGAAGAGTATTACGGCCGGCGATTATCTTGCGCTCATCGAAGACAAGCTCGTCGCCACGGGAAAGGACACCGGTTCGCTCGTGGACACCGTCGCGTTTACGCTCGCGTCCTACTCCCCCGAATTCATAACGATCTTTTCCGGGGAGGACGTCGACGCGCAGACCGCCGACGAGGTCGTCAAGAGACTGAACAAGGCCATCCCCGAAGCGGAGTTCTCCGTTGTCGACGGCGGACAGCCAGTCTATTACTTCCTGATTTCCGCCGAGTAATGGCTGCCGATGGTTAGTACCGGCCGGCAGCATAGCGTCTTTAAAAATACCGCACAAAAATGCGCTTTATTGGCCTTCAAAGCCACTTAAAGCGCATTCTCCTACTTTTAAGCTGTTTCGCTGTGCAATTTGCAGCGTCAGTTCGTTTAACGCCCGATTTAAATGGAAGCGTTACTCCTTGGTCACCATAAAACCCTTTGCCATGCTCCGGATCTCGTCGGCATCCGGATACTCAAGGTTTTCGTCGATCCTGGCGTCCGCCACAACGAGCGCGACATAATAGGGCATGTCCTGCTTGCGGATAAGCCTTTTGTATTTCTGCATTGCCATCAGCTTCTCTATGGCGTAATCGCTGAGGTCCGGCGATTTGCACGCCTTGGTATAGAGCTCCTTACAAGTCAGGAAAGGAATCAGCGTCGTTGTTTCGGTTTCTTTCGGAAACACCTCAAGCATCAGCTTGACAAGTTTTTCTCTTTGAGGCTGTCCGTACGGAAACGCCCATTTGGCATAGTCCTCTTCTTCTTTTCTGGCCTGTTCCTTGCTTTTCCATATAAAGAGATTAAACTCCCCGAGCGCCATGAGTGACATCTCCCTTCTCGTTTTCTCCAGTATTTTTGATCATACCATACGGGAATGGCCTTTGCAACTTAAAGATTTCAGGCGATTGCGAATTATCGGGACCCATTCTTTTATTTTATGTTTTCCATAATTTAAACAAAGAAATTTTGTGTTGTTATTCCATATAATATAGTGTAAAATATAACCGGGCAAGCTAAAATATCGGGAGGCTGTGTAAAAATGAAAATAGGCAGACTTTTACTCATCGCCGTAATGACCCTCGTAGCCGCGGCGGCGGCCATTACCGCAATCTTCTATTTCAAGGACGAAATCCTTGAGCGTATTGCAGACGTCAAGAAGATGATCGATCAGAAAAAAACAAAGATTTTTCGCAATAACGAATATACCGACTACGCGGATATCTGACCCCTAGACAGAACCGGAGGGCAAAACCCTCCGGTTTTTTTCGTTTATAGTATCTTTTCACCTATGGCGGCATCAGTCCGGATATCAATCCATATGGTCTGCGGACTGAGCGTGTTTATTCAGTCGCCGTACTTTATGCCATATAGGACCCCAACGGCGTCGGGCCGGCGATAATATCTTTGCCGATATAAACCGTTCCGTCTTTTCTCGTCTTTTGGCGCCATCCCACCAGGGAAATGCCGCCGCCGGTTATCTCAATGGCCGTGATGCTCCACGGGTGGACGCAGCTGCCGTCATTGAAATATAACCCCTCGGCCGGAGTCGGAAAGACGGCCCGGTGCGTATGACCGGCGATCACCAGCACGTTATTTTCCTCCGCCCAGCCGGCAAGCCTTTTCTCGACTTTTTCCTTCACCTTGTTGTTTTTAGCGGCGCTTTTGGGATCGCTGAAGCCGATCATCTCCAGTGGGCGCCAGACGTGGCGGACCAAAAACCGCGCCAGCCGCCAAAGCCGGTCGTTAAAAAAATCCGCCTGATGCCCGTGCAGGATGAATATCTCCCGGCCGGTCGGCCTGTACGCCAGCCGGATGCCCTCATGGACCGTCAGGCCCGGACAGAGCGCCCGTTCGCGCTTCGTCGCCGGTCCCGAGTATGTATCCAGAAGCCAGGGTTTGAGCCTTTTCTCTATGTCATGGTTGCCGTAAAGCATGATGAGCCGTCTGCCCGCGTAAAACTCTGCGAGCAGCTCAAAGACATCGGCATGCATCAGCGTGATCTCCGCGTAATTTTTGTTTTTCCACAGTTCGTCGCCGTCGCCGATCTCGATATAAACGTAACCCGAGTCGTGATAGGACTGCAGCGCGGCGTAGCAGACGTTTTTGTTTTTTGCGAAATCATCGCCCAGGTTGCCGACACCTCTGTGGCAATCGCTCATGAGGACGATTTTTGCCCGGTCGTCAAAAAGAAATCTGGGCGATGCCTGATAGGCCCTGTCGATTCTTTTATTATAAGAGATCATTGTTTTCCGCCCGATTTCATAGTCTGATCCCGCGTTTTAAGTTTGGCCCGCCGGTACGCGGGACGTCCATAGCCGCGGCGGGGGAACGGCGCGGCCGTCCCCCCGTTCGCGAGGCGGTTACTGGATATATTGTTTGATTGTTTCGTGCTGGCTGTACATTTCCTTTTGCCTGCCGACCTTCATAATAAGCGAGTATAAAAGGGGCGAGCGCTTCTTGAGCAGCAGCAGGATTTCATACATATTCTGCAGGCCTTTTGTCAGCCTTCTGTATTCCCGGACGAACCGCTTATCCTGCTGCAGGGCGATAAAGCTGACGAGGCTCCTGCGCGTCAGGGGCTGCCTTGAATACGGCTTTGTGAAGACGACGGTGACGGTCAGGCCGCTTTCATGGAACTCGCTTTCGCGATACCCGAGCTGTCGAAGACCCTCCAAAAATGCGGTCCGCATGTCCATATCAGGAAACGTGATGGTCGCGACCATGGTCAGCGACGACGGCTTGGAGAACATGCCGAGCTTGAAGCCTGTCAGCCACCAGTGCCTATCCGCCCTCACATAAAGCACCTTGCCGTTCTTGATGAGCGTATAGGCCATATTCAGGTATTCCGCTTCCCCGGCGCAATCGTATATCGTACCGGCAAACAGCTCCGGAATATCGATTTCCGGCCGATCCGTGTTGTAGATGCCGATTTCGGCGCCGGTCGTCATGCCGTATTGGCCCTTCCACAGCTCAATCATCCAATGCTTGCCGCGATACTCGAAGCAAACCGGCTCGCAGTCGAAAATCATCCCCAGGGGCGCGGCCGATTCGTCGTACAGCCGGCAATAGCCGTACCGTTTCTGCCACGGGTTTTTGAGCGAGTAAAAGATATCCTGCTGGTAGTCGTAGGCATAACCCGTATCTTTGAGCATATTCTGGAGCTCTTCGAGCTGCGTTGCGGTATAGAGCACTTCCTTCTGGACCGCGGGCACAGGCTCATTGAGCAACTTGTTTGTTCGATGTTTGATGACAATGCTGATAATCCAAATCCCCACTGCACCTAAAACCGAGGATATAAGCGCCCAGAACAGCGGGCTGTTTTGGGCAATGACCGATAAAGTAAACATACGCAGCGCTCCATTATTTGAAGTCTGTAACATCATATTCACCAGGCATGTCCTTTGACAAAAAGCAACACGTGCGTTTTGCCCCGTGGCAAAACGCACGTGTCAGGGTGTTTATTGACAGATCAATCGGCGCGATTAAACGCCTCCGCAAGCGCGCGCAGGCCGTCCTTGACCTCCGGCCTGTCGATGCTCGGGACGTTGTCGGAGTCGTCGGCGAAAATTGTCCCGACCGGCTTGGCATTCATATCGGCGAGCAGGACCTTGGCCGTTTCGATACCCTTCGTCAATGCACCCTGACCTCCCCGGACGACAATGATCCCGCCGCGCTTCTGCTTCGGGATGGGCTGCTCATGCCTGAGGTATTTCGCGCACCAATACGTCTGAAGCCGGCTTAAAACTGCCAGAAGCTGGCCCGAAAGCTCGGAGAAATACGTCGGCGACGCTACGACGATGTTGTCGCTTTCCTGGATGTCGCCGTAAATCTCCTGCATGCCGTCCTTCACGGCGCAGCCGTTGTTTTTCCAGCAGTAGCGGCAGTCGATGCAGGGCTTGACATCGCAGTCGTAAGCCCGGACGATTTTGACGTCGCCGTCAAGCTGTTTTGCTAGCTCGTCCACGAGCGTTGACGTATTCCCTTTTTTCCTCGGCGAACCGTTAAAAATCAGCGTTTTCATAGCATTCCCTCTTGTATCTTATAAGTAATACGAAAACAAAAACGCCCGTTTATCGTATCCTAACTTCTCATAAAACCTGTGCGCCTGTTCACGGTGAAATGCCGAATCGAGTTCAACGCGTACGAGGCCGCACCGTTTCGCGCTGCCTTGCATGGCTTGCATCAGCATTGTGCCCACGCCGTTTCTCCTGGAGCCTGTGTCGACGACCATGGCGTAAATGTAAGCGATACTACCCGGCTGCCACAGATTGCGCATGACGGCATACGCACAAAATCCGATGATCTCCCCGTCCCGCTCGGCGCACATCAGAACGTCGGTTTCTGACCGGACGGCCTGTGAGAAGACGCCCTCAAGCATGTCTTTACGGAGCTTTTCGTTCGGCCATAGCTGTTCAAGCAGCGGGAAAATTTTATAAAAATCATCGCGGGCGGCTTCCCTTATGATAACCTTCATACAACGCTCCAATCATTACCTGAAATGTATAAACTCATTATACCACCCCCGCACATAAAAGACCACACGCCGATGCGGCGCGCGGCCTTTTATATTGAGGAGGTTTGAGCTGTTATTTTTTCACGACGGGGATCCATATCTCGCTTTTATAGTCCGGCGAGGCGGTATCGCCGTCAAAATAGAGCTCGATCTCCGGCGCTTTTGCATGCTCGTAGCCGGACGTCGGGAGCCATTCCGTAAAGATGCGGCCCCAGACCTCCTGTATGGCCTTCGGCATGGCGCCGACGACCTCGAATATGGCCCAGGTGGCGGCCGGCATATCCAGCTCAGCCAGGCCCTCGGGACACGGCTTTGTCGTGGGCACCGCTATCCAATAATCGAAGCCGTCGTTATACATATCCGCGCAAATACCGAGGCATCCGAACGGCTCCCGGTCCAGCAGACTGTAAATTTTCTCCGCGGTGCCGTCCGAATTGATCCTGCTCCACATTTTTGGGATTTCGCCAAGCTGTTTGTTGTCGACTGCTGAAAACCACTCTTTTACGCCGGCGACCTTGAACGCCGCTTTTTCCTCGATCCTGTACTTCATCGCAATCACTCCTTTTATGGATAAGGCGAAGGTGATGCGCGGATACGCTTTCAGGACGGCGCCCTGCCCGCGCGCTTTCGACGGCGTCATGCCGTGCACAGCGGCAAACGCCCGCGTAAACGCGTCCGCGGACCTGTAACCGTATTTGACGGCAATATCGATGACCTTCTGATCCGTGTTCCGAAGCTCCAGAGCCGCCTGCGTCAGACGGCGGCGCCGGATATACTCCGACAGCGGCACGTCCGTCAGCGAGACAAAGAGCCTTTGAAAATGATACTGGGAACAGCAGGCCGTCCTGGCGATGGCGGCGTAGTCGATCTCGTCGTCCAGATTGTCCTCGATGTAATTGAGGGCATGGTTGAGCCCGTCTAAAAGCGTCAGCGCGTTCCTCCCCTTTCACATATAAGGATACCAGCGGGGCGCGTGCTTTTCCCGACATTAATTGCAAGAAAGTGCAGGATTTGTGCGCGCCAGGCAACGCAGGCAATGACGATAGGCAAAGATTTCAGGCAATAATTGCCCGGACGATCGCTTCGATATGGATCTGAGCGGTGTTTAAAAGCGCGGCCTTCAGGTCGCCGGGCTTTATGGCCAGCGGCAGCTCCGTGCAGCCGAGCACCAGCGCGTCCGCGCCGTGAGCTTTGATCAGCTTCTCCGATATCTCAAGCAGGCGCGCTTTCTCCTCCCGAAGCACGATGCCGTTTTCCAGGTTCGGGAAGATGATCCCGTAAACCTCTTCCTGACCCTTTTCATCCGGCACGAACGCTTCGATCCCGTATCGCTCGAACGCGTTCGTGTACAGCCCGCTTGACATTGTGAACAGCGTCCCTAA
>CAYMLM010000112.1:0-9078 GCA_964391385.1 uncultured Papillibacter sp. | reverse complement strand
TCTTGTCCGAGGATATCCTGTATTTTTCCGAATGGGACAAGCTCAAGGACCGGCGGGGCGCTTTGCCGCCGTACATATTTTGCGCCGGCGGCGGGCAGGAAGCGGCGGACTTTATAAACAGCCGCGAGATAACGGGCATTGTCGTGAGCGACGGGGACCCCCTGGTCGCTTTCAGCGTCATCCAAAGCATTTTCCTCCGATTCAATCAGCTTGAGGACGCCCTGCTCGGCGCGCTCAATCAGAACGCTGCGACGCGCGAGATTCTAAACTGCTGCAGCGAATTCTTCCAAAACCAGGTCATTCTTTACGATTCGGAGCGGTACATGATTGACTACAGCGAGCGCTATCTGCCGGGCCCTGACGATCCCTACTGGCAGGAATCGCTTCGGACCGGACGGAGATCGGAAAAATTGCTCGCCGAGGTCCGGAAGAAAAACGCTTACCAGTCCGCTGTCAGAACGAAAAACGCCGACTTTGCGCCCCTGGGTCCGGGGCTTCCCACGATCCTGACCTATCATTTCTTTGAAAACGAAAAGCGGCTTGCAACGCTGACGGTCGCGGACACCAATAAGCCGCTCGCCGTCTGCCAGCTGCAGCTGCTGGACATGATCTGCGAGCTCTTGTCCCCGCGCATGTTCAGCCTGTATTCCGCGTCGTTCGGGCTGAAGGAGAATCTGCGGACCGCGCTTGTCAGCCTGCTCAACAGGGAAAACGCCGACACGCTCGTCGTCGCCAGATGCCTCGGTTGCATGGGCTGGGGCATCGACGACGACTTCGTCCTTCTTCGGCTTGAATTTCCCGAGACGCGCAGGGATGCCGAAACGCTCACGCGCTACCGGCATATATACGAGCGGCTCTTTCCGGACTGTCTCGCGCTCAAGCACGCCGACAGGCTTGTTATACTCGTCCATAACGACACGAACGAAATTATGTCCGAATGCCTGCCCCGCCTCGAAAAACAGCTGAGTCTTCACAAGGCTGTGTGCGGACTGAGTTTTCCGTTTAAAGGCATTTCTCAGATCGGCCCGCAGTATGACAACGCCGATATAGCCATCCATCACGGGGATCAAAGCAGCGCGGTCCGGTTTCTGAGCGGTGCGATCACGCGGTCCGTCGTCGACCGGATCGCCTCCGCCATGCCGCTGTACCCGCTCTGCCACCGGGAAACTCTCCGCATTTACGAGTATGACCGTGAAAACGGGACGAACCTCCTGTTGACGCTCGAAACCTACCTGATGCAGTATAAAAGCCTGAAAGCCGCGGCGGAGGAGCTTTTTATCCACCGCAACACGATGACCTACAGGCTTGGCTGCATGGAGAAGATCGCCAAACTCAATCTTGACGACCCCCGTGAGCGGCTGCATATACTGCTGTCCTGTGTCGTCCTGCGGGCGCTGGGGAGCACGGAACAGGACGAGCAGACGCAGGCCGCCCGGCAATCACAGACGCCGGTTGGCGTTTAAACAGGTCGGCGCAGCCTGAAAACATAAAGAACGCCCGGGAAAGCGGCGGGAGCAAAAGCTCCTGCCTTCTCAGGCGTTCTTTTCAATTGCTTTGACGACAGACCTTATCCTTGCTCAGCCAAGGCGGTCCGCAGACAACAGTTATTTATACGCCTCAAATATCTCGAACATTGCGTCGAGATTTTCGATTTTTGCGTTTTCCAGGCAGGCGTTCATGTCGAAGATATACCCGCCGCCGGGCGCGCAGGTGTCGATCAGGTATTTGCAGTAGTCGACAACCTGTTCCCTTTTCCCGAATTCCAGCAGCGCCGCGGGGAGGTTGCCGGTGATGCAGGCAACGCCGCCCAGAATCCGTTTGGCCTGCTTCATATCCACGTCCTCGAAATGATAGATGACCTTGCCCCTGGGAACGTCGGCGAGCTGCTCGAGACGCGTGTTGTATTTGCCCTCCGTGTAAATGAGCGGCGTCACGTCCATCTCGATGAGCGCCGTCATGATTTTTTTCAGCGGCTTCCAGTACAGCTTTTCGTATTGACGCGGATTCATGAAGCCGTCCATACCCTTGTGCAGCGGGAAAAACACGCGTTTGACCGGCATAGGTACGGCGCGGAAATACTGCAGCGCGGCAATCTGCTGGTCGGCAAACATGTGGCAGGCCGCCTCGATCTCCTCCTCGTACTCCAAAAGGTCCATCATGATACCCACGGTCCCGCGGAAGTAATCGCCCAGGATATCGTAGGGGGCTTCGGATATTCCCGTCATGAGCGGGGGGAAGCCGAGCGCCGTCAGCTGTGCCGAATACTCCGCGCCGGCCGCGGCGGCCTCCGCGTCGCTTTCGGCGATCTCCCCGAGTGCTTTATACATCGCGAGCATGTCGGGCGAATAAAGCGGCGACAGAAACGACGTGCTCAAAACGACGGTCGGCGTCAGGCCTGCGCCGGCAAATCCGGACAGATTGGCGTAAGCCCGCGGGATATATTTACGAAACATAAAGCCGGTGTAATCGCCGAGAAGCTCCGGGTACTCCTCCGGGAGCATATACTCGTGCTCGAGGACCTGGTGGGAGCTGTAGATCGATACGGTTGAGCCGGGACGTCCCGGCCAGTCGATCATCGTCGAGCCGGCCAGTTCGTTGGATTTGCCGCTTGTGAAGCCCGAGAAGGTGTGCGCATCGCACAGGGGGTGCTCCTCGTAAAACCTCACGGCCGCCTTCCCGGCGCGGTGATAGTCGTAGTACAGGTCCCGGTAGCTCGAACCGTAGAGGCGCTGGAGCACGGACGCAAAGAAAGGCGCAAAGGGGATTTTGTTCGTTTCCTTGAGCGCGACGGCGTCATTCAGGCGCTGCACGCGTTCGTCAAACAGCGTTTTCGAAGTCTTTTCGGTGTTTTCCATAGGCACCTCCGTTTATTAAGGATGAGACAGGCGGAAAAAAGCGGTCTTTCACCGATAACATTGTATAGGATGCCGCCAAAAGAATCAATGTAAACGCGCAGGTTCGGCCCGCGCACCCAATTGTTAAACAATCACGCCCCGAAATCAGGCGATTTCGGGGCGCGCTTTGCGAGGGTGCAGGATTAGGATGTTTACCGGCCCTGCTCCCTGTCGTAATATTCCCGGCTGTAGGCGTGGAGCTCGCAGATGGCCGTCCAGACGGTTTCGGCGTCTCCGCCGTAAATGTTGGCGAAAAATCCGCCGCCCTTCCCGTACAGGTCGACCGTATGCCGCACCATTTGGACGAGCTCGTCTTTTGAATAAGCGACGCCCGGCACAAAACCCTCGATGCCCGTATTGAAGCCGATCCGGTCGCCGTACTTGAGCTTCATGGCCGGGATGTCGACGGCGCGCCTCTGGATCTGCAGGAGCTCGGCGCCCATGTCGATCATGTACGGGATAAAGCGCGTGATGTTGCCGCAGGAGTGCAGCATGAAGTGGACGCCCTTTGATTTGATGTGGTCGATGATGCGTTTTGTCGGCTCGTAAACAAGCTCCTCCATCATTTTCGGGGAAAAGAAGGTGTCCTTTTCCGTGCCCCAGTCGTCGTGGATCGTCATGAGCTGGACCGGATACAGGCCGCACAGCAGGTCGACCAGCTCAATCATGTGCCCGGCGATCCGATCGAAGAAATCCCGGACGGCCTCCGGCTCGAGCGAAAGGGCGAACATGCCCTCCGTGTAGCCGCCCAAAACGGCGATCAGCCGCTGGATCACGCCGTTGTGCAGGTCGATCTGCAGGACCTTGCTCGGGTCGTAATCGTTTTTCAAAAACGCGTCGGCCTTCGTCTGCCAGTCCCAGTCGCTCAGGACGGGGAACCGGACGACCTTTTCCCACTCGGTGATATCCTCGAGAAGATGCGTGCCCGGCGTGTTTGTCGCGCCGCCGGCGCCGACGCACCACCGGAGCGGGACGCCGAACCAGTCGGTAAAGTCGTAATCCTCCGTCGCGTTCCGGCGGAAATCGACGCCGATCTGCTCCCCGACGGCGAGGTCCTGAAACATGAGGTTTTGGAAATCGGTCTGCGAATTGGGCGCCCAGAGCGGATTGTCCCGCGTCACGGCGCGGCGGAAGTTTTCCAGCGGCGTGACCGGGGTGTCGAGCCTCGGGATGTCGATCTCCTTGTTGGAGAAGAGCAGCACGGTCTTTTCGGTCGGCATGCCCGGCTGCAGATAGGACGGTCTCGGATAGTTCATGCGTCGGCTCCTTGTCTGACAGGTTTGATCGTATCGCCCTCGGCGTTTCCTGTCGTATTGTCGTCGTTGCTTTATATCATACCACAGCAAAGGCTGTCCGGGGTATCCCGCTGCCATGAAAATATTGTGTCCTGATATGGATGAACCGTCATGGAAACGCCGCGCCGGCCCGGCTGCTTGCGACCGGAAAGACCTTATTTACCGGAAAGACGTTGTATTTATTTAGGTATAATGTTATAATTTGACTTGATTTTTTAAACTTGGCCAATATAAAAAAACAAATGAAAGGTGAGTTTTATGAAGAAAACAATCAGGGTATTCGCTTCCGTGCTGCTGGCTGTGCTGCTGGCCGCCATGACGGTCGTGCCGGCGCTTGCGGCAAACACGCCGGGAAAGATCGATTACGTCGCTTTCGGCGACTCTTGCGCCGCCGGCGTGCGCGGCGGTGTCGGCGCGCCGGGCTCCGAGCTGAGCTCGGACAAGGGGTATACCGACAATATCGCGGCCATGCTGGAGGAAGCGGGCGTATTGGGCAGCTTCAACGAGGACTTCTGCACGTCCGGGATGACGGCGGCGCTTCTGGCTGTCGATACGGCCGTGCTTTCCGACGAGACGACGGAGGAGGCGCAGCTGGTAGCGGACGCCGAGATCGCTACGCTCGACATCGGCGCCAACGACCTGCTCGCCCCGCTCTACGACTATGCGGCATCGCTGACGAGTTTCGCCGACGTGGATGCGGAAGAAGCTCAAGCGGTCCTTGAAGCCATGATAGAGGATCTGACCACGGGGACGACCGGGACCGATATTCAGGCCAACATCCAGACGGTCCTGCAGAACATCCTGGATGCCAACGGCTCGGTCAGGATCTTTGTCATGGGCTACTACAATCCGCTGCCGGTCATGTCGGCGCTGTACGACGTCGACCTGGACGAGCCGACCGAATATTTCAACACCTTCATACAGGCCGCGATCAGCGATACGCTCGAGGAAAATCCAGATGCGTACATATCTTACGTCCCGACCTTCGGCGCGATGGCGGCCGCGGAGGGCTCGCTCGCGGCGACCGACATCCATCCGACGGAAGCCGGCTATAGGGTCATCGCGGAAGAGTTCTGGAAGCAGATCGAGCCTCTGGTGAGCTACTATATTTCCGATGCCGTGCCGTCCACGTCTCCGATTCTCGTCGGCGGGATTCCGATCCCCTTCGAGGCGTATAACGTCAACGGGAACAACTATGTCAGGCTCCGCGACGTCGCCATGGCGCTCAGCGGCTCGGCAAAGCAGATTGCAATAGGCTATGACGAGACGACAAAGGCCGTCACGATCACGACAGGGGAGCCGTATATCCCCAACGGCAGCGAGCTGGCCGGCACAGAGAACGCGGCCGCGTCGACGGCCTACCTGAGCGCATCCGAGTTTTATATAGACGGGGTGATGGTCAGCCTCACGGCTTACAACATCAACAACAACAATTACGTCAAACTGAGGGATATTGCCCTGGCCTTTGACTTCGGCCTCGATTACGACGAGGAGACGAACACCGTCACGGTCGACCTGACGAAGGGCTATACGCCGCCGGAAGCATAACCGGCCATAATCGTATATTGAAAAGCGCGGCCGGCCCGGCAGGGTTTGCCGCGCTCTCATATCAGCTTTGACGGCCGTTCCCGAGCAGCTCGTGGGCGTTATACATGCAGATTTTCGTGTCGAAATAGCCGTTGGCGAGCCTGTGGAGCGAGTGGAACGGATAGACGACCCGTTCGGATTCCTGAAGCTCCTCCATGCGCCGCTTGACGGCGTCATAGTCCCGCCTGTCCATACCGGCGGGTTTGTCGGAGACGTCGAGGTCTCCTGATATGTAGTCCCACGTTGAGCCACTGCCGGTGATTTCACCGTATGCCGTTGTAACGGCAACCGTTATTTCATGGCCCCGGACCTTTACGCTGTACCCGTCGCTGCTTATGTAACTGAGCGCGTACCGGTCAAAAAAAGCGTGGTAACCGTCCGCGCAGTAGTATTCGAGCGTCTTTTCCGCCAGCATGCGGTGCAGCTTGTCGAGCTGAGCCTGATGACGGCTGTCTCCCGTATCTCTCAGCTTCTTGACGAGCCTCAGCTGCGCCTCTTCGGCGGTCAGGTCGATTTCCTTCAGTGTTTTCATGCTACATCCCTCTGCTGTTCTTTCTGATGACTTATTCCGGACAAGTATAGCACAGCGGAACAAAAACGGAAAGAATGAGCGCACCGGCTGCCGCGTGGAGCGTGCGGATATTTGCTGTTTACGAATCCGTCAAAATATGTAAAAATGTAAGCGCCGCCGGGGCACTTCTAAAAATGGAGGTAATAATGAAGCGGATTAAAAATAAAAAAATAAGAACGGCCATCCTTGTTCTCTGCGTTTTATTGTTTGCCGCCGCGGCGGCGGGCGGGTATTACGCGCTGCGCGCCAAAGGCATTATCGGCATAACGCTGACCCCGTCGCGGGATTACGAGATACATCCCGTCACGTATTATCTGCAGAACGATCCGCTGTGGGCGGACGACAAGCTCGGCTCGACGTCGCGGAGCCTGGGCGGCGCGGGATGCCTCATCTCCTGCGTGGCGAGCGCGATCACGGATCTGGATTCGGCGGTGACACCGGGGGAGCTGAATAAACGGCTGACGGACGTCGGCGGATTTTCCGGCGGCGATCTGATCTGGTATAAGATCAACGAGGCTGTGCCCTCCATAGACTATACATACAGCCGCGTCTTTTCGGCGCAAACCATTGAAAAGGATCTGAAACAGGGTCTGCTGCCGATCGTGAATGTCAAATACAGGGGCGGACTCGTGAGCCACTGGGTGCTCATCGTCGGCGCGAAAGACGGTGACTTTCTGGTTTACGATCCGCTCAACGGCGACAAAGAGCCGATTCCGCTGTCGGTCCACGGGAAAGTGTACGCCTATCGCGTGCTGCACGCATGCAGCTAAAATATGTCGTTCATGTACATCCGGCGGCGGGACGCACGGTCTGCGCGGCGCAATATTAACAGATATTCATAGTTGCTTAATACTTTCTTAATATATTTGTAAAATAATTGGAACATTTCCTGACTTCTCCTCGTCGTAAACCGCGTAAGGTCCCGAAAGCCGCGCAGGTTTCCGGGACGCGGCAGCGGGGCGCAAGCTTCGCGCAGCAATAAAACGGGAGGTAAAGGAAATGAAAAAGCTCGTTGGTATCCTTATGGCAGCCGCCGTTCTCTGCGGAGTATTGACCGGCTGCGCGGCAAAGACAAGCAGCGCAAATCCATATGAAGGCGGCGCCGTGTACGACATGCCGGCCGCCTCGTCCGCGCCGCAGGCCGGCGCGCCGGCGTACGTCATGGACGAGAGCGGGGAATGGGAAATTCCAGGTATGTTCAACACGGAGGAATATGACGCCCTGACCGAAAACGGCTTTGCCGCCGTGGCAAATTCGCCCGTGTCCACCTTTTCCGCCGACGTGGACACCGCGTCCTACTGCAACGTGCGCCGGATGCTCAACGACGGCTGCGGAATCGGGGAGATTCCCGCGGGCGCCGTCCGCACGGAAGAGATGCTCAATTACTTCACCTACGATTACGCCGCCCCGGACGGGGACTCGCCTTTCGGCCTCACGGCTTCCGTCGGCGAGTGCCCCTGGAACGAAGACAGCCTGCTTCTGGTTTTCGGCATTACGACGCAGGACTACGACTACGCGGACATCGAGGGCTGCAATTACGTCTTCCTGATCGACACCTCCGGCTCCATGAACAGCGCCGACAAGCTCGGGCTTGTCAAGGAGGCGCTGTTCGGCCTTCTGGACAATCTGAGCGGGAGGGACCGCATCTCCATCGTCACCTATGCCGGGTCGTCCTCGATTCTGGCGCGGGGCGTCTACGGGGACAACCGGGACGAGCTCAAGCGGATCATCGCCGGCCTCGACGCCGACGGCTCCACAAACGGCGGCGCGGGGATCCTCGACGCCTATGAGCTGGCGGAGGAATATTTCATCCGCGGCGGCGTCAACCGGATCATCATGTGCTCCGACGGCGACCTGAACGTGGGCATCACGAATGAAAGCGATTTGCACGATCTTGTGAGCGAAAAGCGCGAGGGCGGCGTCTACCTGTCGGTGCTCGGCTTCGGCACCGGCAATTACAGCGACGTCATCATGGAGACGCTGGCGGACAACGGCAACGGCAACTACTATTACATCGACTGCGCCGCGGAAGCGGAAAAAGTGCTCTGCGACGAGCTGGTTTCCACCCTCGTCACCGTGGCGGAGGACGTGAAGTTCCAGATCGAGTTCAACCCGCTTTACGTGCAGGGCTACCGGCAGCTGGGGTATGAGAACCGGCAGCTCGACACGGAGGATTTTGACGACGACGCGGTGGACGCCGGAGAGGTCGGCTCCGGCTGCTGCCTGACGGTCGTATATGAGCTCATCCCGGCGGGGGGCGGCGCCGCGGTCGATGAAACGGAGCTGAAGTATCAGACCTCCGGCCTGACCGAGGCCGCCGCTTCCGGCGAGTGGATGACCGTCAGCGTCCGGTATAAGCAGCCCGGCGAAGACGACAGCCTGCCTGTGGACTATACGATCGGCGGCGGCGACGTCACGGACGACCCCTCCGACGACTGGCGGTTTGCCGCGGCTGTCTGCGAATTCGCCATGTTTTTGCGCGACAGCCGGTACAAGGGAACGGCCACCGTCGAAAGCGTGCTGGACCTCCTGGATACGCTGGACCTTGCCGCCGATCCGTACAAAACGGAATTTGCCCGCCTCGTTGAAAGACTGGCTTAAGGACATTAATGTGAATCCCACTTTGCGCAAAAGACCCGCGCCCACGCCCGGGCGCTGGCCTTTTGCTCAGGCTGTAGACAAAGCCCAGAGGCTTTGTCTACAAGAAGCTTGCATGACGGCTGCTCAGCCG
>CAYMLM010000111.1:0-9078 GCA_964391385.1 uncultured Papillibacter sp. | reverse complement strand
ATAATGAGCGGTGACTGGAGTTCAGACGTGTGCTCTTCCGATCTGACGATGCTGACCGGCCAATGCGCGTCCGCGCTGTCGAGCAGGATGGCGGCCGGTTCCTCATCGCCGGCTGTTCCCGCAGGCTCAACCGTTTGCGTCATGTCTTCCGTATCCGCCGACCCGGCGTCGCCGCCGGTCTTTGCGTGTCCTGTTTCAAAAAAACCGTTGTTTGATGTTTCTATCTCGTTGTCTTTCATACGTCAACCTTTCTCTGGCAGCTCCGGCTGAAAACTGTTTACAGATCATCCTGCGCGCAGAAGCTGATGTGAACGATACGCGCCTTCTGAATCAAACGTAACAGAAGGCCATCAAGAAGGTCAGACGACGTTTGCCCTTTCCGCATCCGGCTCGCCCGTCAGCTTTTCCCCGACCTTATAAATGTCTCCCGCGCCGACGGTCAGGATGATGTCGCCCTTATCGGCCACGCGCCGGATTTGACTTTCGATATCCTCCAACGTCGGGCAGAAAATGGCGCCCGGAATTTTGTCCGCCAGATCTTTCGAGGATATTCCGCTTGCGTTTTTCTCCCGGGCGGCGTATATTTCGGCCAGGAAGACCAGATCAGCGCGTCCGAGCTCGGCGACAAAATCGTCGAACAGGGCCTTCGTACGCGTGTACGTATGCGGCTGGAACGCAAGGAGGATGCGCTCGTAACCGAGCGTGGCGACCATGTCCAGGAGGTTTTTCAGCTCCCGCGGGTGGTGGGCGTAGTCGTCGTAAACACACGCGTCCCCCAGACTCCCCTTGTACTCGAAACGCCGCCCCGCGCCGGTGAAGTCCAGAAAGCCTTCCGACACGGCTTCCGCCGGGATGCCGAGCGCGACGGCCGCAGCCGTCGCGGCCAGCGCGTCCAGGATATTGTGGCGGCCGGGGACGTTTATGCTCAGATGGCAGTAAATCGCCCCGTCGTAAAAAACGTCAAAGGACGAGCTCCTGCCGACCGTGACGATGTTTGCGGCCCGGACCCTCGCGTTTTCGCCGAATCCGAACGTCAGCAGCTCGCGGCCCAGAGGCGCGAGCGCGTCCATGGTGTTGGCATCGTCGGCGTTGCAGACGATCGAGCCGTTGTCGGGCACGAGCGACGCGAACGTCCTGAACGACTCTTTGAGTACGTCCAGGCTTTTAAAGAAGTCGATGTGATCCAAATCCACATTTAAGATAACGGCGATGGTGGGGGAGAAGCTGTGATAGGAGTTGTAGTACTCGCACGCTTCAAGTACGATGACGTCACCGCCGCCGACGTGGTAACCGGAGCCCAGCTTCGGGAGCGTCCCGCCGATCATGACGGTCGGGTCCTTGCCCGCGGCCATGAGGATGTGCGTCACCATGGACGTCGTCGTGGTCTTGCCGTGCGTACCGGCGACACAGACGGCGTTTTTGTAACTGCGCATGATGAAGCCCCAGGCCTCGGCCCGCTCGAAGACCGGCAGTCCGGCCGCTCTGGCCGCGGCGATTTCGACGTTGTCGTCCCTGGCCGCCGCCGTGCGGATAATGAAGTCCGCGCCGTCGATGTATTCGGCCTTATGGCCGCCTGTTTTCACATCGATGCCAATGGACTTCAGCCGCCGTACAGCCGCGCTGTCGTTTAAATCGGAACCGGTGATCTCAACGCCCATATTGTGGAGCACTTCGGCGAGCGGGGACATGGAAACGCCGCCAATCCCGACGAGGTGGCCTCTGAAGCCGGATCTTATGCAGGACTCCAAATCACTGATTTTCATATAACACCCCGGGATGCTGTGTGATGATGCACAGCATAGATTTGAGCCTTGTTCCGCCTTTTTCGCGGCGGCTGACATCGAACCGTCCTCGTGGAGAGGCGTTTCGAAACGGCTGGCGACGGCTGTCTTGGCTGGTCAATACGGTTGTTTTTAAGCCGTCAAATGATTATAATACTTACAGAATGTTTTTACAAGAGTGTTTATTTCGCGATATCTGTCGTCAACGGGGGAATCCGGTCTGCGGCGACCTCGGACAAAGCGGAACAAGGAGTTGTTCAGAATGGACGGCGTACCGGGATATGTTCACGGCATTTTAATGACCCTGGTGTCAAACGGGTACGAGGCGTACCTTGTGGGCGGGTGCCTGCGGGACATGCTCCTCGGCCGGACGGTGCACGACTGGGACATTGCCTCGTCCGCGCCCGGCGCTGAGGTCCAGCGCCTTTTCCCCAAAACCGTCAGGATCGGGGACCGGTTCGGCACGGTCACCGTCGTCACGGGCGGCGGGACGGCCGAGGTGACGACCTTTCGGAGCGAGAGCGGATACAGCGACAGGCGCCGGCCCGACAGCGTGACGTTTGTGAGCGACCTGCAGGAGGACCTGAAACGGCGCGACTTCACGGTCAACGCGATGGCCATGGGCGTGGACGGCACGCTGACCGACCCCTTCGGCGGCCGGTCGGATCTCCGCCGGGGGATCATCCGGTGCGTCGGCGACCCGGCGGAGCGGTTTTCCGAGGACGCCCTGCGCCTGTTCCGCGCGCTGCGGTTTTCCGCGCAGCTCGGCTTTGAGATTGAGGAGGGCACCCTTTCGGCGATCAAAAGCTGCTCGGCGCTGTGCGCGTGGCTCAGCGCCGAGCGCGTCCGGGACGAGACGGAGAAGATCCTGCTTTCGGATAAACCGGAGCGCGTCGGCGAGGCCGTATCGTATGGTCTTTTCAAAGGCCGGCTGGAAAGCGGCGAAGTGTCGTGTGAAAAACTCAGACATCTTTCCGGGCTGCCCGGGAGCGCGCCGCTTCGCTGGAGCGCCTTTTGCGCGCTGCTCCTGGAGCAAAGCCTGATCGCCCTGCCGGAGAGTTTTCTCAAGAGCATGCGTCTGGACACGGGGACCGTCCGCTGCTGCTCAGGCGGCGTCAGCCTGGCACGCAAGCCGCTGCCGGAGGGCAGGGTCCAAATCAAACGCCTGCTGGCGGAATTTGGAGAGGAGGCGGTTTTGTGCGCCGCCGCCGCCGACAAGGCTCTCAGGCAAACGGCCGCGCTCCGGGCGGTCAAAAATGTCCTGGAAAGCGGCGAGTGCTGGTCCGTCAGGGAGCTGGCCATCGGCGGGGACGATTTGCTCGCGCTGGGATTTTCTCAAGGCGTTTGGCTCGGAAAGACGCTCAAAGCGCTTTTGGAGCATGTCATCGAGCATCCGGAGGACAACGTGAGGGCGCGCCTTTATGAGCTGGCGCGCGGAATGCGCGGCTGACCGTTAAGCCGCCGCCTTCATGTGCGGCTGCCTCCGCGCGTTCGGCTTGTGCGCCGTGACCGGCCGGAATCAGCCTCCGCGCCGGAATGATGCTTAACGCGATAGAAGAAAAAAACAGAAAACAGCCTTCGGCCGGAATCTGGCGGAAGGCTGTCTGTTTGTCTTCGTTTACGCGCTGACGGCGCTCTTTGCCGTTGTGCACAGCGCGGAGAAGGTCTCGGGTTCGTGGATGGCAAGCTCGGAGAGCATTTTGCGGTTCATCTCGATGCCGGATAGCTTCAGGCCGTGCATGAAGCGGGAGTAGTTGAGGCCGTTTGCGCGGCAGCCGGCGTTGATGCGCGTGATCCAAAGCTGGCGGTAATCCCTCTTTTTGCGCTTGCGCCCGACGTACGCGTAGGTGAGCGATTTCATAACGGCCTGATTGGCCATTTTATAATGAGTCGACTTTGCGCCCCAATAGCCCTTGGCGAGCTTTAAAATTTTGCTTCTTCTTTTGCGCGTTGCAAGCGCGCCCTTAACTCTGGCCATGGTAATACCTCCTTATTTATACAAAATCATGCGCTTGATGGCCGCTTCGTTCGTCGTGTCGGCGTACGTTCCTTTTCGGAGGCCTCTCTTGCGCTTGGTCGTCTTTTTATTGAGGATATGGCTCTTGTTAGCGTGCGCGCGTTTGACTTTGCCGGACTTTGTGAGATTGAATCTCTTCTTAGCCCCGCTGTGCGTTTTGATCTTAGGCATACTGGGGTCTCCTTCCAAAAATAACTGAAATATCGTCAAACATCACTTTGCCTTGGGCGACAGAAACATTGTCATGAATCGCCCTTCTAGTTTCGGGTTTTTATCAACAGTGGCAAACTCGGAGCATTCGTCGGCAAACTTCTTCAAAAGGTCCTGCCCGATATTTGTGTGGGCCATTTCCCTGCCGCGGAAACGGACGGTCACTTTCAGGCGGTCGCCGTCCTTCAGGAATTTCTGGCCGTTTCTGAGCTTGACGTTGAAATCGTTGATTCCGATGCTCGGGGACATGCGGATCTCCTTGACCTCAACGATATGCTGCTTCTTTTTCGCTTCTTTATCTCTTTTGGCCTGCTCGAAACGGTACTTTCCGTAGTCCATGATTTTACAGACGGGCGGCTTGGATTGAGGCGCGATTTTTACAAGATCAAGCTCCTGCTCGTAGGCGATTTTCAATGCTTCGCCCGCGGGCATGATGCCGAGCTGCGCGCCGTCCTCTCCGATCAGACGAACCTCACTGTCACGAATATCCTCGTTTATCTGATAAGACGTATTGCTGATAATTAAGCACCTCCTGCTATAATAACCCGAAAATACAAAAGCGGATGCGTATGCATCCGCGTCCGACAAAACGAACCGGCCAAAGCCGGGAAGTCTTCATGTTGACCGCGGCGGGCAAGATGCTGCCGGGTGAGGACGGGGATGCCGTTCTGCTTTATTTTGACTTATAGATATTATCAGGGACCGTGGCATTTGTCAACTGATTTTTTCTGACGGTATCGCGGTTTTGGTGGTATGCTTTCGTTTGCCTAAATAAAACACAATAAGATCGCTTTGAATTACCCGCGCGAAAAGCAGGCGAAGCGGCATAAAACAGGCAAGGCAGGAAACTCTATGGATGGTCCTGTGACGAGCAACAACTGTCAGCAAGGCGGGATAACAATGGCCAATGCGGAAAAAATGACGCCGGCAGGTCCCAAATACGCCGCCGTTTTTACGGCGGGCGGTCTTTTCTATGCGCTGCTTGAGCTCGTGTCAAGGGGCCGAACGCATTGGTCGATGATCATCGTCGGCGGCATATGCGCCGTATTTTTGTATGTGATTGCCGTTAAAAGCCGTGAAAAGATGTGGAAGAGATGGATCATGGGCGGCGCCGTCATCACGACGGTGGAGTTTCTGGCAGGCATCGTCGTCAACATAATTCTTGCCTGGAATGTCTGGAGCTACTCCAACAGATGGGCAAACCTGTTCGGCCAGATCTGCGTCCTGTATACACTTATCTGGACGCTCCTGTCCATACCCGGGATTTATCTGATGCGTCTTGTCGGCCGGGGTGTTTTCAAAGACGGGCAAGATAAAGGTAAGAACACTGCCGTTTGAAGGCCGGCGGACGCGACAGCGTAAATGGAGGGTTACATCTGTGGAAATGACGGTTATTGACCCAATCGGGGACATAGCTCAAATAATCACCGCCAGCTATTCGAAGTCCGGCCGGGGAGCAGGAGACATCGTCATCCGGCACGTCTTGTCGCCGGGTGACTTAAACGGCCAGCCGCCGGATATCCTCGTCCTGTCTCCCGACGCCGTCATGACCCGCCGCGGCCAATCCGCGCCCGTCCAGTGCGGGATCCTGCTGCTGCCGGGGGATGCCGACGCGGACAGCTTCGACGCGGGCTGCGTCGTCACATACGGCATGTCTCCGAAGAACACGCTGACACTTTCCTCCATCGGCGAAGACACGTGCGTGCTGGCGCTCCAGCGCGAACTGCTCACGGCAAACGGCGCAATGCTGGAGCGGCAGGAGTTCAACATAAACAGCGGGCTTCAGCCGGACCGTCTTCTGGCGATGGCGGGAGCCCTTTTGACCCTGGGACTGAAACCGTCTGAAATAAACCCATAGTCTAACACGGATAATCGGGACATATACTGTCCACAGATGGGTGCATAAAGAGGGTGGCAGTTTTGGATGGAATGAACAATTTCGTTGAGCTATGCGGGACGATCGCCGATAAACCAAGATTTTCGCATATGGGAGGCAGCGACAACTATTATTCATTTCCGCTGGATATCGAACGGCTGTCGGGATTTGTCGATACGATTAACATCATTGCCCGTGAGGAAATGCTCGATCAGCTGGAGATAGACAACTGCTCGCATCTGACAGTATCCGGCGAGCTGCGCTCTTACAACAACAAGCACGGCGAGGGCAGCCGCCTCGTCATCAGCGTCCTGGCCAAACAGCTGATGTTTACCGATGAGGAAGACAAAAACACCGTTTTGCTCACCGGCGCCCTGTGTAAACGTCCGAACCTTCGGAAAACGCCGATGGGACGACAGATCTGCGACCTCATGCTTGCCGTCAACCGGAAGTACGGGCGCTCGGACTACCTGCCTTGCATCGCCTGGGGGAAGCTCGCGGAAACAACCGCGGAGATGTCGGTCGGAGATACGCTGTCACTGGAAGGGCGAATACAAAGCCGCAAATACATAAAATCGGCAAACGGAATACTGACGGAACGGACGGCGTTCGAGGTGTCTGTCGTGTCGCTCGTGCCTTAGTTTGCGGTATCCGGCGAAAGCGCCTTCTTATAAATCGTAACCGGGGCGATGATCACATCGCCCTGTTATTCTTATTGCTGTGATTGAGAACAGTTTGTATCGGGAGCGAAGCTATCAGTCGAAAGCCAATATACGAGACGGCGGCTCCGAGAGCGTCCTTTGGTTATACGCCGCCCAGGTCAAAGTCGGGGATGTATTCCTCCGCCGCGGACGACAGTTCCTGATAAAAGCCGTCCTCGATGCCCGAGTCGCCAAGATGCCGCCGGGCCGCGTCGTATTCCTCGCTGGTCAAACGTCGGCTGAGCTCGGGAAACGCCTGCGCCCCGTCGCACGGCGTATACTGGCTCATCAGAGAAAACAGGACGCCGCCGGGGGAGAAGGTCCCCGCGACCCAGTCGATGACGCGAAGCGTGTTTTCAAGGTTGCCCGGCAATACCAGGTGCCGGATGAGGACTCCGCTTTTCAGAAGCCCGTCCGGACCCAGCAGATACGGCCCCGTCTGCCGGTACATCTCGGCTATGGCGCGCCTGGCCGTCTCGGGATAATCCGGCGCTGAGGAATACCTCGCAGCCGGCTCTGTCAGCGCGTATTTCATGTCCGGCAGGTAGATCCGGACCTTTCCCTCAAATCGCCGCAGCGTCTCGACCCGATCGTATCCGCCCGTGTTGTACACGACGGGGACCGGCAGGCCGCCCTCGAGCGATGCAAGGATGCCTTCCGTAAAATGCGTGGGAGTGACGAGGCTGATGTTGTGCGCGCCCTGTCCGATCAGCTCGGAATAGATTTCCCGCAGCCGCTCCGGCGTAACGGGTTTTCCGCGCCCCTCCAGGCTGATCCCGCGGTTCTGGCAATAGACGCAGCCGAGCGCGCAGCCTGTGAAAAACACCGCGCCGGAGCCGCGCTCCCCGCTGATGCAAGGCTCTTCCCAGCGATGGAGCATCGCCTTGGCCACAATGGGCGTTGTCCCCATGCCGCACGCGCCGCCGCCGGACGTCCTGGTGCGGACGGCGTTGCATTCGCGGGGGCATATGTTGCAACGGTTTTCGTATATCAAACGCATCACCTAAAAAGGATAGATATAGACGATGTCCGGCGCCGCGGCCTCCTCCACGGTTTCGGCCTCGATGACAGGGACGTATTCGCCGTTAAACTCGGCCTTGCCGAGCGTCCCCGTCACCCTGACCCAGGTGTCCGGCTCCAGCCCGGCGGCCGACGGCCACCGGCACAGCAGGCCGACGGTCTGCATGTCGGCGGCACAGCAGACCATCAGAAGACGCGCGGCGACGAATTCGTCGCCGTGCAACGTGCCGCTGTCCTTGAACACAAAGCCTGTCAGCTCGATGTCCCGCCCGACATAGGCGTCCGGATCCTGATAAATGCCGCAGAGATTTTCATAGTAGTTTTTATCGTTGAACACCAGTGTGCCGCTGCCGGGCGTGCCGGCGGTTCCGTCCGCCCCGGCGGCGGAGATCGGCGCGCTTTCGGCGTCCGCGCTGTCATCGGTTTCAAGCGTCCCGGCGGCGGCGCCGGTCGGGGCGGGGGAGCCGTCGGTCTGCGGACCGGAACCGACGTCAACGGCCGTGAGCTGGGGCGCGCCGGCCGTGCCGGTGCCGGCGTTGAATGTCTGGGCCGGGAAAACCCATGCCATAACAAGCGCGGCGACAAAGAGAAGCAGGGGCCGTAAACCGTTGTTTTTCGCGCCCGTATCGACGTATTTTATAAAATATACGGCCGCGATGATCACCATAACAACCGCCGCAAAAATCATGAACGGGATCATGCGCGGATGCACGTAAAGGCTCACCGACCCCGTCAGCAGCGAAACGATATAAAACGCGGCGAAGCCTAAAAGCAGCGCGACCTTGACGACCGTATTGAGTTCGGACGAACGATGGTTTTCATTCATCATCGGTCACCTACAGCAGCGGCGCGAGCGCGAAGAACACAACAAAGTTCAGCGCGGAGATCAAAAGCGCCAGCTTGAGCACAAATTTTTTCTTGAAGCCCGAAAACAGCATCAGGAGATTTTTAATGTCCATCATCGGCCCGAACACCATAAACCCCAGAACGGCACCCGGCGGAAAGCGGCTTTGAAAGCTTTTGGCTATAAAGGCGTCCGAGGTTGAGCAGGCGGAGAATAAAAAAGCGGCCGCCATCATGATAAGAAGGGAAAATCCCGTCTGCGACGCAAGCCCCATAAAAACGTCTTTCGGGACAAGCGTCTGCGTCAGGCTCGCGACGAACGCCCCGATAATCAGATATTTGCCCACGCTGAAAAATTCATCGCCGGCATGTAACAGCATCTCCGTCAGCTTCGCGCCCGCCGGTTTCTTACAGCTGAAATCGTCGTGACCGTGCCTGCGGCAGCCGCAGGCGCACGACGCACGGTCCGCGTGATATCCGTCCTGTTGATAATCGTCCGGCAACAAGACCGCGCTTTTTTCGGGAGACATATGTAATACCGCGCCGGCAACCAGCGCGATCGCCAGACCGCTGGAGACGCGGATCAGAGCGATTTCGGGCTGCCCGGGAAACGCGTACAGCGTCGACAGG
>CAYMLM010000110.1:0-9132 GCA_964391385.1 uncultured Papillibacter sp. | reverse complement strand
TTTTCGTGAATGCGAAGACATTGAAGTTTATGAAGACCAGAAGTATACCCATGACGAGGCCGCCGATGACGACGCCGGGATACCCCAGCCAGTTGCCGAGGGTACAGGTTGCAAATGAACCGAGCACGATGATCGACCCGATGGACATGTCGGTGTAGTCGCAGGCGAACAGGAAGCAAAGCCCCCAGGCAACAAACGTTGGCCAGATGATATGCGATAGGATCACCGCCAGATTTGAATCCTCCAAAAATCTGCCGCCGGTGACGGCGTTGAAAAGAACGGAGGCCCCCGCGATGACGAGTACTAAAATCGCAGCAAAAAACCAGGGGCTCTGATGCTTTTCCTTCGCGGGATTGTTTAGTGTCTGTTCTTTTCGCAAAGCTGTGATACCCCTTCTCAGTTTATTAGCGAACAGCCCGCCGATGAAGACGGGCTGTTTCCGTAATTGATTTGTTCAGGCAGATTTCTCAGCCGGCAGCTTACATGCCGTGCGCTTTCAGCAGCGCTTCCAGAGTCAGGCCGCTGGCAAGCAGGTCGGCATATGTCTGGTAGCTGACATCGGGGTTGGTCCGCCAGCACAGGGACTTAAGAATCTCATCCGCAACCGGGTGAATGGTATCGGAGGTGAACAAGGCCATATATTGTTCCACGTTGTCTTTTGAGATCGGGATCGGATTCGTCTGGAAGCGCGGCGCCATGCCCTTGTCATCCTTGATCGGGTGGCCGTCAAGCAAGTTGATCAGAAGCGTCGGCGCGATGATCGAAGCCAGGTTGATGCCGTCGGTGCCGCCGGCGACGACGCCCTGCTTTATGTACTCGGCCGAGGCCTTGTCAACGCAGGACAGGAAGACTTTGATCTGGTCCGTCATGCCGAGATTGCCGATGGCTGTGAGAGAACCGGCAATATAGTCGCCGACCATCGCGTACAGGCAATCGGCATCCTTGTAGGCCGAGAGCATATCCTCTGCTTTTGTGGCGCATTCGGAGGCGTCGGTGCAGCGGGCTTCAGAAAGAACCGTACCGCCTTTTGCCGTAAATTGTTCAGTAAAGCCCTCCGACCGCTGATCCATATTGTTGTCGCCGATGTTTCCGCCGATGATGACGGCTTTCGTGCAGCCGGCTTCAATGGCCATGTCGGCAACGACCTTGCCTTCGTTGACCATGTTGGAGTCGATCGCGCCCGCATAATATTCGTTGCTCGCTGCGATCTTGTCGCGGTCGGCGTCGGCGCCGATCTGTGTATACAGTACGAACGGCACCTTTGCGTTCAGGCAAACCTCCGCCATTTGAGGTACCGTCGCTTCGGCGGCGCCCATCATGACAATGCCCTCCATGCCCGCCGAGCAGAAGTTCTGGATATTTGCTAATTCTTTGTCGGACTGGAAGTCGTCGCTCGCCATGGTCGACTCGCAGCCGAATACGCTCAGGGTGTATTTTGCTTCGACTACGAAAGCATCCATGACCGGTACGCCCGAGCCCCAAATATTGATGCCCACCTTATAGGACGCGTTTTCTGCGGGCGCAGAGGAATCGCCGCCCGCCGAAGCAGTGGAAGGGGACGAATCGGATGCGGCCGGCTCTTTATTGCAGGCGGTTAAAACAAATGAAAAGAGCAGGACGGCTGCGCACAGGAGTGCGATTTTTCTTAACAAACCTTTTGACATTTTCTTTCCTCCATATTCATAACATATCTGCCGAACACTTTTAATGCCGTGCTCGGTCCGCTTTTACAGACATCCCCAGCGGTAAATGTCCCAGAAATACAAACCGATTTAAGGAAAATCTATAAAAGGTACACAAATTATAGCATCCTGTTTCACCCGATTCTACGTTATAAAAAAGCATATTTGCCAACGATATTTTCTTAAATCGTCGAAAGAAATATATTGTTATTGAAAACTTTTCTGAAAAGCAGAAAACCGACTGAATAACTATGCCAAACAGAAAATAAATCTCGCATAATTCGTCAAAAACGTAAAAAATACATGTTTGCAGGCTTGCCAAAATGTTAAAATGATTATATATTTGAAGTAGGAACCAAACGATCGGAGGAAGATCAATGCGGATTTCTCTGGATATCATTCTGGATGTCTTAAAGGAATATAACGTTGAAAATCACATAAGCCCTGAAGATAAACAAAGGTTCAGCGACTGTCTTCCCCTTCCGGAAGGACTGACAGGCATGACAGATGAGAGCCTCTACGTCGGATGCCTGTCCAAAGCGCTGCCCCTGCCGGAAGGTATCTGCTGCATCTGCGTCCGGGACAGAATCAAGGATGAAAAGGAGACGGAGAAAAGCCTTCGCGGGCTTGTGATCGTCAATGAGAACATTACGCAGAACGAACTGCTCCTGAAGATTTCCAACAGGGTATTTGCCATTATCAACTGGGTGGAAAAAATGAATGAGGTTCTCATCAACAACGGAACGCTCCAGGACCTTGTCGATCTGTGTTCACCGATCATTGAAAACTACATATCCATAAACGACGCGTCGCTGATGCTGCTGGCTTATTCCAAAAACGTCACCTGCGACGATCCGATCTGCATTGAACTGGTAAAGACCGGATATCACAGCGACGATTACATCCGTCAGTTCAGGAAACACAATTATCTGAAGACCTGGGAAGTTGTCAACGACATCGTTATCGACCCTTCGTGCGCCATCGCAAAATACACGACCGTATACAAGGTATTTCGGTTTCACAACAGGTACTTTGCCCAAATCATCATGACGTGCAATCACGCGCCTGTCACGCCGTGCCTGATGGACCTGTTTCAGCTCTTTGTCGATGTGGTCGATAAGTACATCAAGCGTATTTGCGAGAATAAAAGCGAATATATCCATATCTATGACACCCTGCTCACGGATCTGATTGAGAAGCGTATGACGAAACGAAAGGCCATTGAAGAACGGGCCCAGTACGTCGGACTGCCCCTCACCGGCCCGTACTGCCTCTTTCTGATAACGCCGAAGGATTCGGCTAACTTATCCATTGGTAATATGCTCAAGGAATTCTCCGAACTGTTCCCCCAGTTTAAATTCGTCACATACAATGAATGCATTGCGGCAATTGTAACTTTTACATCAAGCAACCTTGAGGATCGTATGAATACGCTCTGCGTAAGCATGGAAGCTTACGTGTCGAAGCATGATGCGCTGTGTTGCGTCAGCCAGTTCTTCAATTATCTTGAGGATATCCCCCACGCATACCTGCAGGCGAGGATTGCGCTGAAATATGTAGCCCGGCCAAGCATCCGGTCGCTGTTTCATGACGTACAGCCGGAGCTCTACAAACGGATTCATTACTTTTCCGACAAAATCATCTACAGTATGGTGGATGACGGAGAAGGACACGCGGAGCTGTGGTACCACAGCGATATATGCAGAAGACTGAAGGCGCTGTCCGATTACGACCAAAAACGCGACAGTGATTTGCTCAAGCTGCTGAACATCTATCTGAACCACGGTCAAAACGCCTCCGAAGTGGCCAATATTTTAGGGACGCACAGGAACAGCATTGTTTATCGGGTCAACCGCATACAGGAGATTCTGGGGATTAAACTCAATCAGCCGTCCGTCAGGTATATGCTGCAAACAGCTCTCGTCCTCAAAACGATGTATGGATTTGGCGAGAGCGGTTAGCTTGCGCTCTCAATGTCCTGCGAGTCGGAATCTCGTCAAACGTTTTATGGACCGAACACTCATAAATCAGGGACTCAGGGATTTTGACAGCCCTGAGTCCTTTCATGTTTTTCTGTCTGACGGCACATAGCACACAGGCGGAAAATGTGGTAAACTGAAAACGCAAACGCCTAAAACGAGACGTGAAGAGAACATCAGGAGGGCTTGGTGTGGAAATCCGACAGCTTAAGTATTTCACAGAAATCTATAAATACCGGAATTTTACGCGCGCCGCAGAGGCCTGCTTCATGACCACCCAGGGGATCAGCATGGCGATCACGCGGCTTGAGGACGAACTCTCCTGCAAGCTCTTTATCCGGACCGCGAAGGGCCTTCTGCCGACGCCGCAGGGTGAATACCTTCTGCCGCGCGCCCGGCAGATTCTCGCGCTCATTGACGAATGCGAAACGAATTTCAAGCAGGGCGCCGACAAGGAAGGCTTTCTGAAAGTCACGCTTGCGCCGGGAACCATCGAGGAATTCGCCGGTATTCCCATCGCGCAGTATAAGGAAAAATACCCCAATATCCATTTCGACGCCCAGGAGACGTTCGATGTCGTCTGTGACGCGTCGGTCGAGAACAACATCGTGGAGCTCGCGCTCACCGTCGGGCCGATTGACACTCAAAGATTCGACTCCGAGCTTCTTTTCTCTTCGCGGCACGCGCTGATTGTGAATAAGGCTCATCCGCTGGCCGGCCGGGAATCGGTCTCGGTTACGGATCTGCGGGATATCCCTGTGGCTGTGATGAGGGACTCTACGAAGACGTATCCGGTCTTTCGGGACGCCTGCCGCGCCGCCGGTTTCGAGCCATCCGTCAGCATCTTCGCCGACAACATCCTATTGGTGTTTTACATGGCGGAGATGAACCAATCCGTCGGTATATCGACGGTTGCACTGGCAAACCGTCTGTCTCGTTCAAACCTCAGGGCAATCCCATTCGACGATCCGGTTTTTGACTGGAACGTTTATCTCATCAAGCTCAAGGACGCAAAGCTGTCCCCGGAAGCCAGGGCGTTCGAGAGAATCCTTCTGCGGCACCGGAATGAACTGACGGCTGCCGGAGGCCTCTGACGTTCATTTTTTTGTTACACTGACTGAAAAAGCGTTACAGCACAACCGGCCGCGCTGTGCTATAGTTAATTACCGCGACCTGATCGAAGCATCGCCGGCTGCACGCTTACTTCTTGGCGCTTAACCGCGATCTGCAAAATGATATCATCGGGCGAAGCAAGCGCAGCTTTGATCGATTGGCAACCATGGCTACGGCGGATTCAAAGACCGTACGAACAGGAGGAAGAGACGTGCTCCACAGGAACGCCGCGGGCGAGCCGTGCGCTCTCGTCAGCAATATTCAAAAATTCACCGTACACGACGGCCCCGGTATCCGCACCGCCCTGTTTTTTATGGGCTGTACGCTGCGCTGCCTGTGGTGCAGCAATCCGGAAACGATCCCGCTGAAGCCTCAGATCGGACGCTATCCGGCCAAGTGCCTGACGCGCGATAAATGCGATCTCTGCGTCAAGGTCTGCCCGGGAAACGGCGCGCCTCTCGAATTCGATCAAGCCGGCATATTGAAGGCCGTCCATATGGCCGACGCCTGCGCCGGCTGCTTCAAATGCGTCGACGCCTGCCCGCCGAGAGCGCTCAAGCGCTGGGGCGAGCTCACGACCGTCGAAGAAATGCTGAGCGTGATTGTGGAGGACAGGAGCTTCTATCAGAGAACCGGCGGCGGCGTGACGCTCAACGGCGGCGAAGTCCTGGTTCAGTGGGAGGTCGCGGCGATGCTGCTAGAGGCCTGTAAAAAGGCCGGGATCAACACCTGCGTGGAAACGGCGCTGCACGTTCCGACTGAGCACATGGAAGCGGTTTTCAGGTTCACCGACCTTGTCATTACAGACATTAAGCATATGGATACAAAAAAGCACGAGGCATTCACCGGAGCGGGAAACGAGCTGATCCTGAAGAATATACGGCGCGCCGCCGAGCTAGGGAAGAAAATCGTCATCCGAACGCCGGTCGTTCCGGGGTACAACAGCGACGAGGCGAATATCCGCGCGACAGGCGCGTTCATCCGCGATGCGCTCGGGGGAAGCATCGTACAGTATCAGCTGCTGCCGTACCGCAGGATGGGTACGGAAAAGTACGATTCCCTTGGGATTGCCTACCCGTTGGACGACTATCAGGCGCCCGAGCGCAGCGAATGGAAACAAAACCTGCTCCGGCTGGCCGATCTCCTCACGTGCGAATACGGCCTGCCGGCTGTCGCGGGCTCGAGCCAGAAGCTCAAGATATAGCAATCGCCTTTCCCCGGCCTCCGCCGGGTCTTTAAGCTTCCCGCAAGCCAAGTCGTCCCCCTCCGCGCAAGGCACACCATGAAAATACCGCCTTTTCAGGCGGTTTTTTTATACCTGGTGCTGTTTTGATTCCTGAGCTGCCGGCTACGAGCCGTTTACAGCAAACACCAGTTTGGCTGGATAATCATAACAAGATATCAAGATATACTTAATTTGTCTCACAAAATGCCGATTTTTACGATAGAAGATATATCCGAGATTATTTTGACCGCGGGAGGTACCATGAAAACAAAATCACTGCACAGCCTGACATTTCGAACGACCGTCAAAATCCTGCTAACGCTCATATTCGTCATGGCGGCAATCTGCGTTGCGATGAGCGTTTCCCTGACGGGGATCATCACCGAGCAATCTGAGAAGCAGCTAGCGCTGCTCGCAGACGAAAATGCGCGCGTGGCCAACGATTACCTCAACACCCTGGAACAGAAGGCCCTCATACTTTCGAAAACCATCCAGTCCTACAAGGTTCTCACGCCCGACGCGTCAAAGGAACTGATGAAGCAGATGTTCACCGAAACGCTGGAGGATGAACGGATTTTCGGTATATATGTCGCTCTCGAGCCGAGCAGATATTACAGCAACACGCCGGACGGATATTCCTTCTACGCATACCGTTCGGAAACCGGCGATCTTGTTTATGAAAACTACGGCTACGCCGATTATAAGGACGGCGAATTCTATACGGCGTCAAAAGAATCTCTGCAGCCGGAAGTCTGCGAACCTTACACCTGGACGCTCACGAACGGCGAGGTGATCTGGCTGATCTCCATCAGCGCTCCGATACTTGACAGCGAAGGCAAATTCCTCGGCATCACAAACTGCGACGTTAAAGTCGACACGATCAACAGCCTGTCGTACGATATGGGCGGTTACGACACGGCGTACAGCTATATTCTGACTGAAAAGGGCAACTACGTCGTTCAGTCGTTTGACAAGACGAAGTCGGGTACGTATTACGGAGACAGCGGCGACGCCGGTAAAGTCATCGAAATGACGAAAAACGGCGGGACGGAGATCTTTACAAGCGTCAACGACGTTTTTGGGGGCGAGGCCTATAAGGCTCAGGTTCCCCTGAAAATCAACGGTATAGACGAGCCCTGGTCAAGCACCTTTGTCGTGAACAGGGACGAGGTTCTGGCTACCGTCACGAGCACGATCAGCCTGGTTATATGGATCATGCTTGGCGGGATCGTTCTCCTCGGCCTCGTCACGGCCCTATTCATCCGCCAGTCGCTCAAGCCGGTCAAACGCCTGGTTGGCATGGCGGCCGATCTGGACGGCGGCAATCTGTCCTCTTCGGTGACCGTCCATTCCCAAGACGAGCTCGGAAACCTGTCCAGAATTTTTAACAGGACGGCGCAGACGCTCAACGGCTACATTTCGGAAATCTCCGGCATTTTGGGCGGGATCTCAAACGGGGACCTGACGGGCGATGTCCGGCGGGATTATGCGGGCGACTTCGAGCCAATCAAACTTGCTCTGCTGAAAATACTCGATACGCTCAACGAAACGTTTGCGTATATCAAATCCGCCGCGGAGGAGGTATCCGCCGGTTCGCTGCAAATGGCGTCCGGCGCCCAATCGCTTGCCTCGGCTGCAACTGAGCAGGCCGGCGGCATGCAGGAGCTCTCAGGCACCATATCGCAGGTGTCGAGCGAGGTGCGGCGGAATGCCGAAAATGTCAATGTCTCCTCGGAATACATCGATCAGGTGGCCAGAGAGGCTGAAAGAAGCAACGCCTACATGGCCTCGCTTCTCGAAGCGATCAAAGGCATCAACGAATCCTCCGTTCGCATCTCAACCATCATCAAGATCATCGACGACATTTCATTCCAGACAAATATCCTCGCTCTCAACGCCGCGGTAGAGGCGGCGCGTGCCGGTCAGGCCGGCAGAGGCTTCGCCGTCGTCGCCCAGGAGGTGCGCAACCTCGCCTCCAAAAGCGCCGACGCCGCCAAGCAAACGTCGGACCTGATCAACACCTCCATCGAATCGATCAAGGAAGGCATGAACCTGGCCGAGTCGACGGCAGCAGCCCTGGAAGCCGTTGCTGAAAAGGCACAGCTTGTCGAGCAGTCAAACCAGTCTATTCGGGAGGCGTCGAACGCGCAGGCGCAGGCAATCGCCGAGATCGAGCTTGGCCTGCAGCAGTTCTCGGATTCTATTCAGACGATTTCGGCCACATCCGAAGAGAATGCCGCCACCAGCGAACAAATCTCGAGCCAGGCACAGATCCTGTTTGAGCAGATCAGCCGGTACAAGACACAGGCAAAGTAACGCTCCCTGAGCGGGGGAGGCACAGCATACCAACAGCAAAGTCCGCAGAGCAGGTTTTTTCCTGCTCTGCGGTTTTCCGTTAAAACGAATTCAAAGACAGGCCATCCTAACACAGGAATTTGCGGCCAGTCTCCAATATAAAAGAGCCCGGCAGTGCGGATATGATCCGCACGGTCCGGGCCTTCCTGTCGCGTCCGTATCTTCGGCCATTCATAAAAATGATGATTCCTTATGTATAAGCTCCTAAGATATCACCGGGATTATCTATGGCAATACTCAATTGCTGAAGAATACTTCCATCCGTTACTTATTTTATTAAATATAGGGATAATTGACAATATTTTGGGTTCGGATTACGATCAACATACAACAGGCATTAAGTTAAGGAGTTGAACAAAATGGAGATCAACGCTTTTTTAGAGCATCGGGAACAGGATACTCAGAATGTCAGGCTTGTCAAGGAATTATACCGGGCTTTAAACGGCGGGGACAAATCGGCTTTGTCCCAAATATTATCGGATACTCCCGCCTGGCACGTCTGCCCCGGCTTCCCTGATGGAGGTACCTACAGCGGTATGGCCGAGGTCAGTGCATTCTACCGGAAGTTACTGCCCCGTTTTCGTCACTTCAGCGCAGAGCCCGATGTTTTTGTAGACGGCGGAGATGTTGTTACGGCTCTTGGTTTTTACAGCTTTACGGTGAACGAGTGGGATACGGTCAAGCTGATTCGCTTCTCGCACACATGGAAAATCGCACCGGACGGCCGTATTAGATCGGAAGAGCACACGTCTGAACTCCAGTCACCGCTCATTATCTC
>CAYMLM010000109.1:0-9229 GCA_964391385.1 uncultured Papillibacter sp. | reverse complement strand
GTCCGCTACCAGCATGCCAATATGGAGGACCTCGAGCGCGTCCTGCAGAACATCCCGGAGGATTCGGGCAAGCTCATCGTCACGGACGGCGTGTTCAGCATGGGCGGCGACATCGCCAAGCTTCCCGAAATCGTGGCCCTGGCCAAGAAGTACGGCGCGCGCACGATGGTGGACGACGCCCACGGGCTCGGCGTTCTTGGAAACGGCGGCCGCGGGACGGCCGATTACTTCGGGCTGACGGACGAGGTCGACATCCTGATGAGCACGTTCAGCAAGTCGCTGGCAAGCCTCGGCGGCTACATGGCCGCCGAAAGCAAGGTCGCCGATTACGTGCGCCACAATTCAAGGCCATTCATCTTCTCCGCCTCGATGACGCCGGCCAACTGCGCCACGGCGCTCGCCGCGCTCAGATACCTCAAAAAACACCCCGAGCTTCCCACGCGGCTCCTGGAGCTCTCCGCGTACGCGCGCGACGGACTGATCGAGCGCGGTCTGGAGATCAAGCTGTCGCAGGCGCCGATCATTCCGATTTATACATACGACGTGACGAACACGCTCGTGAAGGCCAAGCAGCTTTACGACGCCGGCGTGTACGTCAATCCGGCCATGCCGCCGGCCACGCCGCAGAACGAGTGCCTGCTGCGCACGAGCTACATGGCCACGCTCACCGAGCCGCTCCTCGATGAGGCGATGGATATCATACGGAAAGTTCTGGTGGGTTAGCTTGTCCAAGGTCGTTTTGCTCACTGGAGGCAGCAAGGGCATCGGATACGCGGCGGCAAAGAGCTTTTACGAAAAAGGCTGCAAAGTCTACGAGATCAGCAGGCACGAGGTCGCTAATCCCGGTGTCGTACATATAACAGGCGACGTGACGGACACGACGTCCGTCGAAGCGGCCGTGAATACCGTCATCGGCCGCGAGAGCCGGATCGACGTGCTGGTGTGCAACGCGGGCACCGTCTTATCCGGCGCGGTCGAGTTTCTGAATACCGAGGAGATCCATAAGCTCATGGAGCTCAATCTTTTCGGCGTTATCAACTGTGTCAGGGCCGTCCTGCCGCATATGCGCGCCGCGGGAAGCGGCCGCATCGTCGCCGTCAGCTCGGTGGCGGCCGTCTTCCCTGTTCCGTACCACACGTATTACTCCGTCTCCAAGGCCGCCGTCAGCGCTTTTACCTTCGCCCTGGCCAACGAGGTCCGGGATTTCGGCATAAGCGTCTGCGCGGTCCTGCCGGGCGACACGCATTCCGATCAGGTCCGGATAAAGGCCCACGACGGGGACGAGCTGTACGGCGGGCGGATCGGACGGTCCGTCGGCGTGATGGAGCGAGACGAGAGAAACGGCATGAAGCCGGATAAGGTCGGTAACAGGATCAGCGCGATCGCGCTCAAAAAGCGCGTGAAGCCATACTACGCCATCGGCTTTATGTCAAAGCTGCAGACATTTATCAACCGCCTCGTGCCAAGCTCCGTCGTCCGGCGGATTGTCGGCTTGATGTACGCGAAATAAAACGAGGCATTCCGGCATATTTTATTTATTGACAATTGCGTCATTAGATGTTAAACTGGCAAAGCCGCTTTGAACGGGCCATAAGCGAAAACATCCGTTTTCCGCCCCGAAAGCGAGTCTCTGATACAAGAGGTGAATCCCTATGTACGCCATTATCGAAACGGGCGGAAAGCAGTACAGCGTCAGCGAGGGCGACGTCGTCTATATCGAAAAGCTCCCGTGCTCCGCCGAAGAAAAGGTCACGTTCGAAAAGGTCCTCGCCGTCGTCGGCGACGGCGTCCAGAAGATCGGCACGCCGGTTGTCGAAGGCGCGACCGTCATCGGGACCGTCGTCAAAAACGGCCGGTCGAGAAAGATCATCGTCTACAAAATGCACCCGAAAAAGAACTACCGCAGAAAGCAGGGCCATCGTCAGCCCTATACGAAAGTACAGATAGAAAAGATCTCTGTTTAGAGCATCCGTCCCTGTCGGAGATCTTTTTCCTGAGAAACACGAATCTGGAGGTGTAAGCTATGGCACATAAAAAAGGCGTCGGCTCAACGAAAAACGGCCGCGACAGCCAATCCAAGCGCCTGGGTCCCAAGCGGGCCGACGGGCAATTCGTGCTGGCCGGCAACATACTCGTCCGTCAGCGCGGCACGAAGATCCATCCGGGCGTCAATGTCGGGCGCGGCAGCGACGATACGCTGTTTGCCCTCAAGAGCGGCAAGGTCCGCTTCGAGCCCCTCGGACGCGACCGCAAACGCGTGTCGGTTTACGAGGACCTCGCGCAGTAACATAAGGGAACAAAAAGGACCGCTTCATGAAGAAGCGGCCTTTTTTTCTACATTGCAGCAGGCACAGGCGCATGCCGAACCATCTACGTCTGCTTTTTCTTTTTCAGCTTCCCGATCAGCAGCTCCAGCAGGTACAGCGGGGCCGTCCAGCCGGACGCGGCGAACATGCCGAGCGGGCCCAGAAGGCCCATATCCTCCGTTCCGTCGTGCACGAGATACGTCCGGGTCGACGTCGGGCCGCGTATCCCCATCCCCTCCAGGTCGATCCGACCGTCCCGGACAATCACCGAATCAAAAATCTGAAGCACCGTTTCGCGGATGCTGTTTTCCAGATTCTCAAAGCCTTCGATCAGGCGCTCGTTGTAGCGCGTGATCGGGTCTCCCCGGACCTTGCCGAGCATGAATATCTCGTCCCGGAGGCTCTCGACATAGAGCAGATGGTCCGACCAGCACCGGCCCAGGGCAAACAGCTCGATCTGTTTCTGCGCCTCGGCGACGGCGTCGTCCGATACCTGTTCGAGCAGCTCCCGGTACTGTCCGGGCCTCTCCTTCTGTAAAAGCGACAGCGAGGCGCGGCCGAACAGGATATCCTCGCGCTTGCTGTAGACGAGCCGGCGCTGGTCTTCGACGATCGCGGCGTATTTGAAAAGCGTGGTCTTGGCGTCGAACGTCTGCGCCTCCACATACCGCTGCGTGCGCGCGACGGCCTTGCGGAACGCGGCGTTTTCCAGCGGCCCGTCCCCCGCCGTGTCCCGAAGCCTCTCCGGGAGCCGGTCGGTCAAGCCGTATTTTTGAACGAGGCTGTCCTCGAGGCTGATGAAAAACCGGCTTTCGCCGGGGTCGCCCTGGCGGCCGGCGCGGCCGCGCAGCTGGTTGTCGACCCGGACGCTCTCGTGCCGGCTCGTGCCGATGACGTACAGCCCGCCGAGCCGGCGGACCCGGTCGTATGCCGCGCCGTCCCTGCCGCCGAGCCGGATGTCGACGCCGCGGCCGGCCATGTTCGTCGAAATGGTGACGGCGCCGGGCTTTCCGGCGTCGGCGATCACGGCCGCCTCCTCGGCGTCGTTCTTGGCGTTGAGGACATGAAGGCCCGGCACCTCGCCGCGCAGCAGCCCGGCGAGGTGCTCCGATTCCTCGACGCTCGACGTCCCGACGAGCACGGGCCGCCCGGACCGGTGCGTCTTGACGACCTCGCCGGCAACGGCGCGGAATTTGCTCTCCCGGCCGGCGTAAACGGCGTCGGGGTGATCCGTGCGTATACACGGCAGGTTCGGGGGGATGACGGTGACGCTCCTGTCATAGAATTTCATGAACTCGGAAGCGGCCGGCACGGCGGTGCCCGTCATGCCGCAGAAGCCCGGGTACAGCCGCAGGAAGCTGTGCAGCGTGATGCTGTTCATGATCTTGCCCTGCACCGTCGGCACAAGCCCCTCCTTGAACTCGACGGCGGCGTGCAGGCCGTCCGACCACTGGCGGTTTTTTGCCACGCGTCCCGTAAATTCGTCGACGAGGAGGAGCTCGCCGTTCCGGACGATATAGTCCACGTCCCTTTTGAGCATATGCTGCGCCTGCAGGACCACGTTGACCTTCGACAGGATATCGGGATGCTTCCCGTCGTAAAGGTTCCCGATGCCGAGCTCGGCTTCGACGAGGGCGATCCCGGCGTCCTCCAGATAGACGAGGTTGTCGTTCTCGCCGGTCCCGAAATGGACGCCGCGCCGCAGCTTCGCCACGGCGTCGTGAATCTTCCGGTCGATCTCGACCTGGGACGGCTCGTCCGCCGCGATGACGAGCGGGATGCGGGCCTCGTCGATCAGGATGGAGTCGACCTCATCGATGACCGCAAAGTGGAAGGGCCGGTGTACGACGTGCTCCGGCCTGTACGCCAGAAAGCCGCGCAGGTAGTCGAAACCGGCTTCCTTTGCCGTCACGTATGTCACGTCGGCCCCATAGGACGCCCTCCGCTCCTCCGGCGTCATGCCCTCGGCGACATAGGCCGCCGTCAGCCCCAGCCGCTCGTAGACGGGGCCCATCCATTCCGCGTCGCGCCGCGCCAGATAGTCGTTGAACGTGAGCACGTGCACGCCTTTTCCCGACAGGGCCTTCAGCGCGGCCGTAAAGACGGCGGCGAGCGTCTTCCCCTCGCCGGTCGACAGCTCGATGATGTCCTCCCGCGCCATCGCGGCGGCGGCCAGGAGCTGGTTTAAGTGCGGCGTGAGGCCGAGCGCGCGGCGCACGGCCTGTGAGACGAGGGCGAACGTCTCCGGCAGGAGGCGGTCCTCCCCTTCCCCGCCGGATGCCCGCCGCCGGAGCGTATCGGCCGTCCGGCGCAGCGCGGCGTCCGTCATGTCCGGGTCATCGAAGGATTTTATGCGGTCGACCGTCCGCCTAAGCGGCCTGAGGTCGTATTCGACATTCTTTAAGTTGACCATTTTCAAGTCTCCGTTCCTTTATTTTCAGGCAGATAAAAACAGCAGGCAAAACCATGGCCCCACCATGGCTTCCGACTGCTGCTTAAAACCGGAGACTATTCGTTTTTCTGGGTGCTGAGCTTGACCGCCGCGAATTTGCCTTTCGGCGCCGGGCGGGCGGCGCAGGCCGACGCCGTGAAAACGGCGGCCAGGAAAAACGGCGTGATGTCGGTGAGCGAGAGGCACAGATACAAAACGAAGGCGGCGAACGCGGCCGCGATGACGACGGCGATCCGGACGCTTTTAGCTCTCATGCTCTCACCCGCCTTTCTATCCGGATTATAGCGGCTCCGGGCCGAAAAGTCAATCTTTGGGCGCACGGCGCGTTGACACGGCGTTTTAAAGCATTTACGATAAGCATATCCGATTGTAAAGGAGCCGCACAAGATGAGATATATCCTGTCGCTCGACCAGGGCACGACGAGCTCCCGCGCGATCCTGTTCGACGAAAAGCAGAACGTCGTCGGCTCGGCGCAGCGCGAGTTCGCGCAGATCTTCCCGCGCGAGGGCTGGGTCGAGCAGGACCCGATGGAGATCTATTCCTCGCAGTACGCCGTCATGATGGAGGCCGTGGCGAAAAGCGGCGTCGACGTGCGCGACATCGCGGCCGTCGGCATCGCCAACCAGCGCGAAACGACCGTCGTATGGGACAGGCAGACGGGCCGTCCCGTCTGTAACGCCATCGTCTGGCAGTGCCGCCGGACGGCGGACATCGTCGGCGAGCTGGTGCGCGGCGGGCACGATGCATACATCCGGGAGACGACCGGGCTTGTGCCGGACGCCTATTTCTCCGGCCCGAAGATCAGGTGGATCCTGGACAACGTCGCGGGCGCGCGGGACCGGGCCGACCGGGGCGAGCTTCTGTTCGGCACGGTGGACACATGGCTCATCTGGAAGCTGACGAGCGGGCGCGTGCATATGACCGACCGGACGAACGCCAGCCGGACGATGCTCTACAACATCCGCACGCTCGAGTGGGACGATACGCTTCTAAGGCTCCTGGACATCCCGCGCGCGATGCTGCCGAAGGTCCGCGAATCGAGCTTCATCTACGGCCACATACCCCTGCAGGACGTCTTCGTCCCCATCGCCGGCGTCGCAGGGGACCAGCAGGCGGCGCTTTTCGGGCAGACCTGTTTTGACAGGGGCGAGGCCAAAAACACATACGGCACCGGCTGCTTCCTGCTGATGAACACGGGCTCCGAGCCGGTTTCCAGCAAAAACGGGCTCGTCACGACGATTGCCGCCACGCCCTCGGGCAGCCTCGGCTACGCGCTGGAGGGGAGCGTCTTCACGGGCGGCGCCGTCGTCCAGTGGCTGCGCGACGAGATGCGCTTTTTCTCCGAGAGCGCCGACTGCGAGTATCTGGCGGCAAAGGTCCGGGATACGGGCGGGGTCTATCTCGTCCCAGCGTTTACCGGCCTCGGCGCGCCGTACTGGGACATGTACGCGCGGGGCCTGCTCGTCGGGCTCACGCGCGGCACGAAGCGCGAGCACATCATCCGCGCCGCGCTCGAGTCGGTCGCGTACCAGTCGTACGACCTCGTGACGGCGATGGAGGCGGACACGGGGAGCCCGGTGGGCGACCTGAGCGTCGACGGCGGCGCGTCGCAGAACGGCTTTCTGATGCAGTTCCAGGCCGATATCCTCGGGCGGGGCGTCCGGCGGCCTGAGGTGTTCGAGACGACGGCGCTCGGCGCGTGTTATTTGGCGGGGCTGGCCGTCGGCGTGTGGAGCGGGACGGAGGAGATCAGGCGCCTGTGGCGCTGCGGCCGGCGCTTTGATCCCGGAATGGACGGCGATACGCGGCGGCGCCTGCTGGACGGCTGGCACAAGGCCGTCGGGCACAGCCTCGGCTGGGCCCGCTGAGCGGACGGACACGGTCGGGGCGGCGGACGATATATCCGGGCGGCGCGGCGCGCAGTCAACCGAACGTTTCTATTGCATAAAGCACCCCGCCATCGTATAATGAAATCACATAAGGAGGTCGATCCATGCGTATAAAAATAACAGCGGACAGCACCTGCGACCTGTCGAAGCAGCTGCTTGAAAAGCATGATATCTATATCTTTCCGCTGACGATCATCAAGGGCGAAGGCGAATATCTGGACGGCATCGAGATACAGCCTCAGGATATCTTCGATTATGTCGAAAACGGAAAGGGCACAGCGCACACCTCGGCGGTGAACGTCTCCGACTTCCAGGAAAAATTCGAGGAATTCTCAAGGGATTACGACGCCGTCCTCTATATCAGCATCAGCAGCAATTTTTCAGCCTGCTACCAGAACGCCGTGATCGCCGCTCAAAATTTCGGCAACGTCTACCCCTTCGATTCGCGCAACCTCTCGACGGGCATCGGCCATATCGTGCTCGACGCGGCCCTCATGGCAGAAAGCGGGATGGATGCCGGGGACATCCTCGAAAGGCTCAGCACGATGACGGACAAGGTGGAAGCCAGCTTCGTCATCGATACGCTCAAATACCTGCACCGGGGCGGCCGTTGCTCCGGCGTGGCGGCTCTCGGCGCAAACGTTTTAAAGCTCAAGCCGTGCATTGAGGTCGTGGGCGGCAAAATGGATGTCGGCAAAAAGTACCGCGGGAATTTCGACAAGGTCATCCTCCAGTATGTCGCCGACCGGCTCAGGGGGCGCGACGATCTTGACCCGAAACGCGTGTTCATCACGCACCCGCCCGGCATGGATCAGAAAATCGTCGACTCCGTTCACGACGCGGTCAAATCGACCGGGAAATTCAACGAGATCATAGAGACATACGCCGGCTGCACGATCTGCCTTCACTGCGGGCCGGTCTGTCTGGGGATACTGTATTACAAAAAATAACGACGAAGCTTTGAAGCGCCCCGCAGGTCCGGGGCGCTTTTTTGTATCAGGCAGATGCTAGATTATGAAAGTTATGATATAATCAGGTAAACGTCACGGCGGCGGCACCCTGCGCCGATTCCGATTTCAAAGGAGAGAAGAGAACATGAAAAAACTGCAGAAAACAACGATTGTCCTGCTTGCGCTGGCGCTGCTTGTATGCTTCGGCGGGATCGCGCCGTTTACAGCGCAGGCAGCGGCGACGGCGCTGCCGACGCGCGCCGCTGTCACGGTCGACGGCGCTGCCGTACTGTTTCAGGCCTATAACATCGACGGTTACAACTATTTCAAGCTCCGGGACATCGCCATGACCCTGAGCGGCACGGCCAAGCAGTTTGAGGTCGGCTACGACGCCCAGGAAAACGCAATCACTCTGACAACCGGACAAGCTTACACGCCGGTCGGAGGCGAGCTGACCGGCTCGGACAGCGAGGGCAGCCGCCAGACGGGCGCATCGTCGGCAAAGGTCTATTTGGACGGTGTTCTGATCAGCCCCGGCGCTTTTCTGATCGGAGGCAATAATTACTTCAAGCTGCGCGATATCGGCGCGGCGATCGACTTCGGCGTCACCTGGTCCGAAGCGAGCAATGCGATCGCCATCGACACGTCGAGCGACTACGTCAGCGACAGGGTCGGCTACTTCGACAGCGGCTACTATTATACGAAGAATCCGCAATACCATATTGAATACGTCATGCTTGGCACCGGCGCGTTTTATGAACTGTTCAGCCAGTCCTTTAGCCGCTGGGCGGCACGGCTCAACTGCCCCTACGATGATTTTTCCGCCATGGGCGATATAGACCAGTATCTTGATAGCCTCGTTAAATTTGCCGCCGAGGGCACGGACGGCTTTTTACTGGACGCCGACAGCGCCATCTACCCGCGTATCGCCGAGCTCATGGAGGAGCTTAAGCTGCCCTGGATAAGCTGTATGGCGGAGCCATTGGATGACGACGGCAAGCTTCTACGTCCATACGTCGGCTATGACAACACCAATATTGGCACTCGAATGGCCGCATGGACAATCGACTACGCGACAACGGCCTGGCCGGATGCCGACCCGGCGGAACTCGGCATGATCTCGATGGACTTCTCGATCGTTGCGCCGCTGCACGCGCGCGTGACCGGCGCATTGAGTTTCTGGGAGCAAAATTTCCCGGACCTTGACGCCAATTTCTTTGTCGCCGACTGCGTGACCCTTGGCCTGGACAATGACGCCGGCTATAACCTTACCTCTGCAATCATCGCCTCGAACCCCAATATCCGGTACTGGCTCATCTGCGCCAGCATTGACACTTATGCCCAGGGCGCCGCGCAGGCCGCGGAGGCGCTCGGCGTCGAAAACCGCTGCGCTGTCGTTTCCTGCGGCGAATCCATCATCGACCAATGGGAAGCCGGCGAAAACAGCTGCTGGAAGGCCGCCGTCTATAATGCGCAGGCCCTGTATACGGAACCGATCATCTGCGGCCTGTACGCGATGATGAACGGCGACGCGTCGCCGGAGACGCTCTGGCCGGAATGGATCAATCATAACGACGGCGAGGTTTACGCATACATGCTGTCGCCCTTGATGGTCATCACGGCGGACAATT
>CAYMLM010000108.1:3823-9239 GCA_964391385.1 uncultured Papillibacter sp. | reverse complement strand
CACCCTATCCTACACTCTTTCCCTACACGACGCTCTTCCGATCTCGAACGGCGTCCGGCCTTCGCCGGTCCAGCTGAAGAGCTCTTCGCCGCCGACCGATGCCGTCACGAACAGGTAGTTGGTTTTCAAAAGCAGGACGGCGTCCTCGGGGAGCGCCTCCGGCAGCTCGCGGATCAAAACGGTCTCGCCGTCCCCGCCGAGGCTGCCCGGCAGCGGCGCCTCGGACCCGTCCGATGTCCGCCAGCCGTCCGTAAACGGCTCGGGGACGCTGCCGGTCAGGCTCTGCGGCGACGCCAGATATGCGTAAGCGACGACAGCCGCCGCAACGATGACTGCCGCTATGAACAAAATCAAAAGGAAACGTCTTTTTTGCATGGCCGCCGAGCTCACCTCTTTTGCCGGTCCCTTTATAATAATAAAAAACTCCGAATTTGTCAAATAGTGTTATTGTGTGATATAAAAGAAGCACATTTTAAGCATTGGCGCAGGAGGCGGAGGAATATACACAAAAACAGCCGAGGACTACCGGTTTCTGACGCGGCGGTCCAGGAACGAGAAGATGCGTTCGACGCTTTCGGGCTCGGCGTAGCCGGGCTCGGCGTGCGTGAAGACGTCGCTCAGGTCCAGCTCGGCATGGCCGTCGCCGCAGACGGCCGTGATCTTCCGGTGAAGCTCCGCCGACTGCTGATAGGGAATGACGGGATCGTACCGGCCGTGCTGGAGCAGGACGGGCGGGATACCCGGGTGGACGTTGTCGATGGGGTTGAGAAACGGCATCAGATTCGGTATCTGGGACGGCCGTACGCCCAGCATGGCGGTTACGGCGTCTATCGCGTCGGGGTCGGGCGGGGCGACCCTCGGGCAGCCGGACTGCTCGAACTGGGCGTCCTGCGCCAGAAAATCGGTCGGCCCGTACTGGTCGACGACGGCGCGGACCGTGCAGGTCGGGCCCAGGGGCGCGCCCTCGAAAACGGCCTGTCCCATCGTGAAGGCGGCCATCATCGCCAGGTGCGCGCCCGCCGACGCGCCGGCCAGCGCGACGCGGTCCGGGTCGATGAGGTAGGTGTCGGCGTTTTCCTTCAGCCAGCGCAGGGCGGCCTTGACGTCGAAGAGGTTATCGGGGTAGCGGATGTTGGGGACGAGCCGGTAGCCGAGGCCGATGACGGCCCAGCCGCGCTTCACGCCGCCGATGAACGGCAGCAGCTGCGCGTCCTTCTTGTTCCCGCCCGACCAGCCGCCGCCGTGCAGGAACAAAACGGCCGGGAACGGTCCGCCGCCCTCGTTCGGCAGGTAGATGTCGAGCGCCTGCTTGTGGTCCTCGCCGTACAGGCAGCTCAAGAACTTGCGCCGGATATCCGACGTGTCCAGACTGAAGGCGGCAAAGCGCCCGAACATTTTTGCGGTTTCCTCTCCGGAGATATACTTCACAGTTGACATGACGGCGCTCCTTTACGATTCGTATATTTTGGCCATCTCGCGCATATGGTCGGAAATGACGATATGCTGCGGACAGTGTTCCTCGCAGGCGCGGCAGGCGATGCAGTCGGAGGGCTTGCCGCGGTCCTTTGTCGCCATCATGTACGAAAAGTCGCTGTTGGCCGTCGAATTGTGCACGAGGTAGGTGTTGTACACCCCGAAAAGGTCCGGGATATTGATGTTCTGAGGACAGCTCTCGACGCAGTATTTGCAGCTTGTGCAGGGCACCCGGGGGACGCTGTTCAAAACCCCGACGGCTTCCCTGACGGCGGCGGTCTCGGCGTCCGTCAGCGGCTTGAGGTCCTTGACCGTCGCGATGTTGTCGGCCAGCTGCTCCAGGCTGCTCATGCCGCTGAGCATGGTGATGACGCCGCCGAGCGACGCGGCGAAGCGGACCGCCCAAGAGGCGAGGGATTTGCCGGGCGCGGCCGCTTTGAGCACCCTGCGGATCGGCGAGCTGTCGCTGGCCAGAAGGCCGCCCTTGAGCGGCTCCATGATGACGACCGGCTTGCCGTGTTTGAGGGCCGTTTCGTAGACGAGCCGGGACTGGACGTCCTCGCTGTCCCAGTCGAGGTAGTTGATCTGGAGCTGGACGAATTCGGCGTCGGGGTGGCGGGTCAGGATCTCGTCGAGCTTGTCCGCCGTATCGTGGAACGAAAAGCCGTAATGGCGGATTTTGCCCTCGTCTTTGAGCGTTTTCACGAATTCCCATGCGCCGAGCTTTTCGGCGGACTCGTTCGCCCTGGCGTCGAGGCCGTGCAGCAGGTAGAAATCGACGACGTCGACGCCGAGGCGCGCGCACGATTCGTCAAAAAGCTTCCGCATGTCCGCCGGCTCCTTGAGCAGGAACATGGGCAGTTTCGTGGCGACCTGATAGGCTTCGCGCGGATGGCGCTCCACAAGCGTTTTGCGCATGGCCTCCTCGGAACCCTGGTAGACGTAAGCGGTGTCGAAATACGTAAAGCCCGCGTCCAGAAAAGCGTCGACCATCGCGTCGATCTGCGCGTAATCGAAATCGTCGCCGGACCTCGGCAGGCGCATGAAACCGAAGCCGAGCTTTCCGATGGACCGGCCGAGAGTGTTTTCAGTCATTTCATATACTCCTTCGTCATTTTATGGATACATTATAACCATAAGCGGCCGCTTTTGAAAGTGTTTTGAAGATTTAACCAGTCGGCAGAATACATAAAATTGCAGTGGGCGAACGCCTCCGATGCGCAGGCGGTGGTTATAGAAAAAGCTGCGTGACGCTTTATTACAATCCTCAGTCGGCTGCGCCGACATGCTCCTTTGCACTCACCGTGCAAAACAATCCTCAGTCAGCTCCGCTGACATGCTCCCAAAGGTTCCGCTCACGGAACCTTACAAAGGAGCCTTACGCGGGGGAATGGGGGCGCGAGGCCCAGAGATGGGGCGCACCTCAAAACGTCCCCTTGGCTTCCTACGGACGCCGGATGCTGTTAACGGGCGGATATAAAATCCGCCCCTACAGACGATGACTGCGCGTGCGCGGCGCCGATGATCATAAATTCTCATTTTACAGTGCGGATTCTCACGTGTAGCCGCATATTGTGCCGTTATGATCATTGCGTCCTTGCTTGAGCCTCACTGTCGGGTCAAGCCCGCTGAGGCGTCACGGCCGCTTGTTTGTCTTTGTTCACCTCATCCGCCGCGGCAAGCCGCGTCACCCTCCCCTCAAGGGGAAGGTTTTGTGGAAAAATGCCGTCATGCCGGGTGATAGGCCGCAGGCCTTATGCCATTAACGGGCGGAACGCCTCCCGAAGGAGGCGGGTCGGGATATGGAATCTACAGTCCGGTAGGGCTTTTTTTCGCCGTGAAATGGGATTTGAACCATTTGACGTCCTTCGGGACGAGGCAGCCGAGCAGAAAGAGCAGCGCCGTGTAGACGGCGAGCGAGAGGACAATTTCAAACGTGAGGCTCCAGGTGGTCGGAGGGGCGGCAAGCCCGACGACGCGCGTAAAAAGCGACGTCAGGCTGACGGAGCCCCAGGCGCAGACGAGGGACAGCAATATCTGTCTGAAGGGCAGGCGGAATTTTGTGATGACGCGAAGGCGATGGATGCTCAGCGTGAAATTGAAGAGGTCCGTGAAGTAGATCATGACGATGAAGCCGGGGACGGCGTAGATCGGGAGCAGGAAATAGACGAGGATCACGCTCAGGAGCGAATCCAGGATGTTGTAGCGCATGACGTGCATCTGCTGCCCGAGCCCGCGGAGCATCCCGTCCGTCACGCTGTCGAGAAAGATGACCGGCATGAGAAACGCGAGCGCCCGGATGTAGTGCCCGACGGCCGCGTTTTGATAGATGCACGCGCCGAACTCGCCGGCAAACTGGAAGAAGGCGGCCGTGACCCCGAAAGAAAAGAGGATGCACAGGTAGAGAATCCGGCCGACCTTATGGGAAATTTCCTGCGTCCGTCCGTTGACCTGCGCCTCGGTGAGCTCGGGCACGATGAGCTCGGACAGGGAGTAGAAAAACGCGGACGGGAAGGCGATGATGGGGAAAACCATCCCCTGGATCATCCCGTAGTCGGCCAGAGCCGCCTCGCTCGACGCGCCCGACTTCCGGAAGCCGCGCGGCACGAGCAGGTTTTCGATGGTGGACAAAGCGGTCCGGCCGTAGGCCGAAACGGCCAGCGGCAGCGAAATCCTCAGAAGGCGCTTCGTCAGGCCGGGTCCGCTTGACCGGCCGCGGCCGTAGCGCCGCCGGTCAAGCACGTACAGGATATAAAGCAGAATAAACGAGAACGCCTCGCCGGCCACGCCGCCGATGACGATGATGGCGCAGGAGGTCTCCACCGAGTAGCCGGCCGACACGCCGAGTGCGGCGACGACGACGGCGATGCGCACGAGCTGCTCGCCGATCTGCACGGCGGCGGACTTGACAACGCGCGTCACGGCGGTGAAGTAGCCGGACAGGACGGCCGACAGCGCGAAGGCCGGCAGGCTCAGGGACAACAGGCGAAGCGACAGGACGGTGCGGGCATCGCCGATCCAGCGCAGGCCGATCATGTCCGCGCCGAAGTAGAGCAGCACGGCCGCCGCCGTCCCGAAGCACAGCGCGTAGACAAGGCAGCGGCGAACCGCGGCCCTGACGCCGCCGCGGACGCCGCGCCCGAGCTCCTCGGCGACGAGGCGGGTCGTGGCAAAGCGCACGCCGGAGATGGCAAAGCAGGCCGCGAGCATGCTGACGGACAATATGAGCTGAAACAGGCCGATGCCGGAAGCGCCGATCTTTTTGGACAGATAGACCTGAAAAATCATGCCGACCGTTCGCATCAGGATCGCCGTGGCCGTCAGAAGCAGCGTGTTGAGCAGCATGGTTTTTCCGCGCGCCATCGGCGTTCCCCCCGCAGTGCAAAATAACACTATACTATATGCCGGGGGGCCATGCCGTCATGTCCGAAATATACGCGCAGGCCCGATGGGGCGCGGCCTCCCTTTGGATTCCCCAGAGGGAAAGGACGATTTTGACATACGGCGTCCCGCGACTTTTTCGATCGGGTTATTGGGCAGCGTCACACTTTTTCGGTTATCTGGCGGGGTATGGGCGGCAGCCCCACTCCTTTTTCGTTATTTGGCGGGGAATGGGGCGGCAGCCCCACTCCTTTTTCGTTATCTGGCGGGGTATGGGGCGGCAGCCCCACTCTTTTTCGGTTATCTGGCAGGGTATGGGGCGGCAGCCCCACTCCTTTTTCGTTATCTGGCGGGTCATAGGGCGTCAGCCCTATACCTCTAAGGGTGGCGGGCGGGATTTGAAATTTAAGTATCGTGCGGTGCGTATAATTGACTTAATAAGATAAATCTGTTAGTTTTTATTCAAAACGAAGAAGCTTAAAAAATAATTTTTCGTATTTATTATAGAAGGAGACGCATATATGAAGTTTTCGGAGATGCCTTACGCGCGGCCGGATTTGGA
>CAYMLM010000108.1:0-3723 GCA_964391385.1 uncultured Papillibacter sp. | reverse complement strand
AAGGAGACGCATATATGAAGTTTTCGGAGATGCCTTACGCGCGGCCGGATTTGGAAGAGGCAAAGCGGACGATATCCGGGCTGACCGACGCCCTGAAAGCGGCCGGCAGCTTCGAGCGGGCGGAGGAGACGTTCCTGCAGATGGAGCACGTGCAGGCCGGGTTCCAAACCCTGCTGACGCTCGCGTACGTCCGGCACGAGATCGACACGCGCGACGCGTTTTACGCGGCGGAGAAGGAATATTTCGACGCCGCCGAGCCCGAGCTCGAGGAATACCTGCAGGCGTGGACGGCCGCCATGCTGGAGTGCCCATTCCGTCCGCGGTTCGAGGAGAAGTACGGCCGTGTCTATTTTACGAACGCCGAGATGCGGCTCAAGACGTTTTCGCCGGAGATCATCCCGGAGCTCCAGCGCGAAAACGCCCTGTGCACCGAGTACGCCAAGCTGATCGCCTCGGCGCAGATCCCCTTCGAGGGGAACACGTACACCCTCGCGCAGCTCGGCCCGTTCAAGCTCGACCCGGACGATACGCGGCGGCTCGGGGCGTGGAAGGCCGAGGCCGGATTTTACAAGGACAACCAGCCCCGGCTGGACGAGATATACGGCGAGCTGACGCGCCTGCGGGATACGATGGGCAGAAAGCTCGGCTACGGCGGGTATACGCAGCTGGGGTACTACCGCATGACGCGCAACTGCTATACGAAGGCGGACGTCGAGAAATTCCGGGCCGCCGTTCTCAAATACCTCGTGCCCGTGGCCGACCGGATCTACCGCCTCCAGGCCGAACGCCTGGGCAAGCCCTATCCCATGAATTTCGCCGACAACGCCCTCAGCTTCCGCAGCGGCAATCCGAAGCCGAGCGGCACGCCGGAGGAGATCCTTGCGCACGGCCGCACGTTTTATCACGAGCTGTCCCCGGAGACGGCGGCGTTCATCGACACGATGCTGGATCAGGAGCTCATGGACGTGCTGGCCCGCACGGGCAAGGCCGGCGGCGGCTTCTGCACGGAGCTGCCCTTATACAAGGTGCCGTTCATCTTCGCCAACTTCAACGGCACGGCCGACGACGTCGAGACGGTCACGCACGAGGCGGGCCACGCGTTTGCCGCGTGGCTGAGCCGCGACGTCGTCCCGCTCGACTGCAGGCTGCCGACGATCGAAGCCTGCGAGGTCCACTCCATGTCCATGGAATTTTTCGCCTGGCCGTGGGCGGAGGGCTTCTTCGGCGAGGACACGCGGAAGTTCCGCTTTACGCACCTGTCGGGGGCGCTGACCTTCATCCCGTACGGGACGATGGTCGACCACTTCCAGCACCTCGTCTACGAAAGGCCGGACATGACCCCGGCCGGGCGCCACGCCGTGTGGAAAAAGCTCCTCGGCGACTATATGCCGTGGGTGGCCCTGGGCGGCGAAATCCCGTTCTACGGGGAAGGCCAGGGGTGGCAGCGGCAGCACCACATCTACGAACGGCCCTTCTATTACATCGACTACTGCCTGGCGCAGACGATGGCGCTCCAGTTCTGGGCGCGGATCCTGGAGGACCGCGAAGCGGCGTGGGAAACGTATCTGGCCTACACGAGACAGGGCGGAACGAAAACCTTTACGGAGCTCGTCGCGGACGCCGGGCTCAAAACGCCCTTCGGGGACGACTGCCTGCGCGAGGTCAGCGCCGCCGCCGCGCGGTGGCTGGAGGCGTACGACCTCGGCGGCCTGATATAGGGATTCGGCAATCACAAGTGCCGATTTTCGGAGATTTATTGACAAAACGCGCCGGATGCTGTCTTGTCGGGGATCGCCGCGGCCGGGCTCCTGCTCCGGCTCGTATTGGACCCGGCCCCGGCGCTGTGGCCGGGAGACCTGATCTTCGGAGCGTGCGAGGCCGTCCTGCTTGCCGCGTCGTGCCTGCTGCTCAGGGCCGGGAAGCGTACGGCGACCAGGTTGTCCCGGGAGGCTCCGTAAACAGCGGCCGGAAGCGTACAGTCTATCAAGTCATGCCGCGCCTCGTTTTGAAGAAACGTTGCGCGGCATGCTTTTTTTCATGGAAGGCGCGCCCGGACCGCTACGCGCGGCGGCGCGTATCCGAACCGCCGGCTTTGGCGATCAGCTCGTTCATGCGGCGCTGCGCGAGCTCCATGCGGATCGCCTGGTCCTCCTGGGGGTCCGCCGCGGCCGGCTGGAGCGGCTCGCCGATATTGACGACCATGTTCGGCTTGCGCCGCCACAGCCTCCGGATGCCCCGCGGCGAACGGAAGGAGATCGAGATGGGCACGACCGGCACGCGCGCCCGCGCGGCCAGATGAAACGCGCCCCTCTTGAAGCTGCGCAGGGCGGTGTCGTAGGGCTTCAGCTCGCCCTCGGGGAAAAAGTGCACGATCCGGCCCTTGACGAGCAAAAACTCCATCTCGTCGAAAAACTGCCTGAGTTCGGACAGGCTGCCGGGCACGGCCACGCCGCCGAGGAGCCGGACCATGATCCCGGGCCAGAGCAGCCGCAGGTTTTTCATGAGCGTGGGGAAGACGAGCTTTCTCGGAAAGAGGGCGAGCCCGACGAGCACGCTGTCCAGAAGGTGCACGTGGTTGCACACCGTCAGCGCGCCCTTGAGGCCGCGCAGGTGCCGCCCGCCGCGCACCCGCACGCCCATGACGACGCGCGTCCAGAGAAACAGCAGGGGGATCGCGACGAGGTAGTAGAACACGAGCGAGAAAAACCGGTACAGGCGGCCGAGGACGTAGCGGTTCGCGCCGTCGGGCTCCGCGGCCTGCCTGTAGACCTTTTCGATCTTCTGGATGCACTGGTCGAGCGAATACTCCCGCGCGTACCGCGCGTACGCCTCGCCGGCCTCCCTGCGCTTTTCCGGCGAGCCGAGCCAGCCGTCTATTTTTTCGGCCAGCCCGCGCGGATTCCCGGCCTTGAACAGGTGGTCCGGCCCCAGGGCAAACTGGGCCGCCGCGCTGCGGCGGCTGTCGGAGATGACGGGCGGGAGCCCGCAGGAAAAGGCCTCGATGCACGAGATGCCCTCGATCTCGATGTCCGAGGCGTGCACGTACAGGTCGCAGCCGCGGATCCGTTCGATCAGCTCGCTCTGGCCGTAATATCCGAAGACGGGCGGGCGCGGGAGCTTGGCCCCCAGCCTCCGAAGGCGCTTTTCGCGCGGGCCGCTGCCGGCGAAATAAAGCTGGATGTCCCGCGCGTACCGGGACCGGCGCACGGCGCGGATGAGCACGTCCTGGCGCTTTTCGGCCGACAGCCGTCCCACCATGAGCACCCTGAACGGTTCTCCCTCCCGGCGCTTGCGGGGCGGGCCGGGACAAAACGCGGGATCGACCCCGTTGGATATGACGTGCAGGCCCGCGCGGTAGCCATGGCTGCGCAGCTGCGCGGCGATGAACTTGGACGGGCAGTGGATGTGCTTAAACCGCCGGTAAAAGGCGAGGTAGAGCAGGAAGTACACCAGGTGCGCCGCCGGCGGGAACCAGCCGAGCCCGATGTTGTACGTGATGTTTTCCGGCTGGATGTGAAAGGCCGCCACGGCGGGGACGCCCAGCCGCCGCGCCGTCCGCCGCGCCGCGCAGCCCAGCGGCCACGGCTGGTAGATATGTACGACGTCCGCGCCCGCGATCGCCTTGCGGAGCACGGCGCGCACGGGCTTGGCGAACAGGGTGTTCTGCAGGTGCGCCAAGATCGGAAGAGCACACGTCTGAACTCCAGTCACCGCTCATTATCG
>CAYMLM010000107.1:0-9288 GCA_964391385.1 uncultured Papillibacter sp. | reverse complement strand
GGGCGAACTGCGTTCGCCGGCGACAAGACGCATTCAACGTTATATCCGTGTAAAAAATATTGACGCGCGGTGTGTTTTGTGTTATCTTATTAATCTGTGCGAAAAATCAGATTGGAACGATGTTTTCCCGGCTGACGCCAAAGGCGTCCCGGCAAAATATAGAATTTAAGGAAAGGAGGAAAAGCATGCCGACATTTAACCAGCTTGTCAGGAAGGGAAGAGAAGTCCAGACGTATAAGTCTGCTTCGCCCGCCATGCAGAAGGGGCTCAACACGCTCAAGAACAAGGAGACGGATCTGTCTTCGCCCCAGAAGAGAGGCGTTTGCACCGCCGTCCGTACCAGCACACCGAAAAAACCGAACTCAGCGCTTCGTAAGATCGCCCGTGTCAGATTGTCAAACGGCTATGAAGTCACGGCGTATATCCCCGGCATCGGACACAACCTGCAGGAGCACTCCGTCGTTATGATCCGTGGCGGCCGCGTCAAGGACCTTCCGGGCGTCCGGTACCACATCATCCGCGGCAGTCTGGATACGCAGGGCGTTGCAAAACGCATGCAGGCCAGATCCAAATACGGCGCCAAAAGGCCCAAGGCGGGCAAAAAGTAAAAAAGCTGACGACGCTTTATGAAAACATTTACAGGCCCTTGCTTGTAAATGCTTTGCCATAAAAGGTTAATATACATTATATAATGATGTGTGTTGCCTCGGCGGATCAGCACCTAACGGGAGCGCGCTCCCGGAGTACCTGTGAAATCATTTATATGAAGGAGGGAAGTATCGTGCCAAGAAGAGGCAACGTACCAAAGCGGGAAGTCTTGCCGGACCCCCTGTATAACTCTGTGCTCGTCACCCGGCTCATAAACAGCATCATGCTTGACGGAAAAAAGGGCGTGGCGCAGAAGGTCGTGTACAGCGCGTTCGAGATCATCGGCGAGAAGACCGGCAAACCGCCGCTGGATGTCTTCACGACGGCCATCGAGAACATCATGCCGACGCTTGAGGTCAAGGCCCGCCGTGTCGGCGGCGCCACGTATCAGGTGCCCATTGAGGTCAGGGCCGACAGACGGCAGACGCTCGGGCTGCGCTGGCTGACAAACTACGCCAGAGCCCGCAACGAAAAGACCATGAAAGAACGTTTGGCTGGCGAGATCATGGACGCGGCCAATAACCTCGGCAACGCCGTCAAAAAGCGGGAAGACACCCACAAGATGGCGGAATCCAACAGGGCTTTTGCCCACTATCGCTGGTAATAAAACGGGTCTTTTTCGCCAGGGACCATGAGAACACAACAAAGGAGTGAGTACTATGCCGAGACCGTATACCTTGGAAAAAACACGCAATATTGGCATAATGGCTCATATTGATGCGGGAAAGACCACAACAACCGAACGTATTCTGTTCTACACAGGCCGGACGTACAAGATCGGCGAGGTCCACGAAGGCAGCGCGACAATGGACTGGATGGAGCAGGAGCAGGAACGGGGGATCACGATCACTTCCGCTGCGACGACGTGTTTCTGGAAGGATCACCGCATCAATATCATCGACACACCGGGCCACGTGGACTTCACCGTCGAGGTGGAACGTTCGCTCAGAGTGCTGGACGGGTCGGTGACAGTCATGTGCGCAAAGGGCGGCGTGGAGCCGCAGTCGGAGACCGTCTGGCGCCAGGCCGACAAATACCATGTTCCGCGCATGATTTACGTCAACAAGATGGACATCATGGGCGCGGATTTCTTCAACGTGATCCAGATGGTCAAGGACCGTCTGAAGGCAAACGCCGTTCCCATCCAGCTGCCCATCGGCGCGGAATCCGACTTTCGCGGGATCGTCGATCTCGTTGAGATGGAAGCGAGCATCTACTACGATGAGCTCGGCAAGGATATGCGCGTGGAGCCGATACCTGAGGACATGAAGGAGCTTGCGGAGGAATACCGCATGAAGCTTCTGGAGGCCATATCGGATTTTGACGACGAGATCATGGAGTCTTATCTCGAGGGCCGGGAGATCAAATCGGACGCCATCCGGGCCGCCATCCGCAAGGCCACCGTCGCCGTCAAAATGATCCCCGTGACCTGCGGTACGTCGTACCGGAACAAAGGCGTCCAGAAGCTGCTGGACGCAATCGTGGAATATATGCCCTCCCCGCTGGACGTGCCGGCGATTGTCGGCGTCAACCCGGGTTCGGACGAGCCTGAGACACGCTCTGCCGACGACAGCGCGCCGTTTTCGGCGCTTGCGTTTAAAATCATGACGGATCCCTACGTTGGCCGCCTGTCCTTTTTCCGGGTCTACTCCGGGTCGGCCGAAGCCGGTTCGACCGTTATGAACTCGACGAAGGGAACGCGGGAGAGGCTCGGGCGCATCCTTCAGATGCACGCCAATCACCGGGAAGACATCCAGACGGTTTATTCCGGCGATATCGCCGCGGCGGTCGGCCTCAAAAACACGACGACCGGCGACACGCTGTGCAGCGACAAGGCGCCGATCATTCTGGAGTCGATGGATTTCCCGGAACCTGTCATCCGCGTGGCCATTGAGCCGAAGACAAAGGCCGGCCAGGAGAAAATGAGTCTGGCTTTGGCAAAGCTCGCCGAGGAGGACCCGACCTTCAAGACCTACACGGACGAGGAGACGGGCCAGACGATTATTGCCGGCATGGGCGAGCTCCATCTGGAGATCATCGTCGACCGGCTGCTCCGTGAGTTCAAGGTCGAGGCCAACGTCGGCAAGCCGCAGGTCTCCTACAAGGAGACCATACGCAGCTCCGCCAGCGTCGACCAGAGATATGTCCGGCAGTCGGGCGGCAAGGGCCAGTACGGCCATGTGAAGATCACAGTGGAACCGAACGAGTCCGGCAAGGGCTACGAGTTTATCAACAAGATCGTCGGCGGCGCAATCCCGAAGGAGTTTATCCCGGCCGTCGATGAGGGTATACAGGGCGCCATGCAGGCGGGTGTTCTGGCCGGATATCCGGTCGTGGACGTCAAGGTCACGCTGTACGACGGCTCCTTCCACGAGGTGGACTCGTCGGAAATGGCTTTCAAGATCGCCGGCAGCATTGCCTTCAAGGATGCGATGCACAAGTCGGACCCCGTGCTGCTCGAGCCGATTATGAACGTCGTCGTGACGGTCCCCGAAGAATATATGGGTGACGTCATGGGCGATATCAACGCCCGGCGCGGACAGATCACGGGCATGGAAACGAAAAGCGGCGCGTCCGTCATCCATTCCTTTGTCCCGCTGTCCACGATGTTCGGCTACTCGACGGACCTGCGTTCATGCACGCAGGGACGCGGCACATATGCGATGGAGCCGAGCCATTATGTCGAGCTGCCGAAGTCACTGCAGCACGAACTCGTAACCGGATAAACACACAAAAATAAAGATTGATTAATTTTAAGAAATGCTGTAAAATACCGCAATACAGGCAGACCCAAATGTGATGATCACATAAAAACAGTGTTAAGGAGGAACTAAACACCATGGCTAAGCAAAAGTTTGAAAGAACAAAGCCGCACGTAAACATCGGCACAATCGGTCACGTCGACCATGGGAAGACAACGCTGACCGCCGCCATTACAAAATACCTGTCTTTCCAGGGCAAAGCGAAATTTGAGGCTTATGAATCGATTGACAAGGCGCCCGAAGAGAAGGAGCGCGGCATAACAATCAATACGGCTCACGTCGAGTATGAGACGGACAAGCGTCACTATGCGCACGTCGACTGCCCGGGCCACGCCGACTATATTAAGAACATGATCACCGGAGCCGCTCAGATGGACGGCGCCATCCTCGTCATCGCCGCTTCCGACGGCCCGATGGCCCAGACGCGCGAGCACATCCTGCTGGCGCACCAGGTCAACGTGCCCGCCATCGTCGTTTTCCTCAACAAGGTCGACCAGGTCGACGATCCCGAGCTCATTGAGCTCGTCGAGATGGAAGTGCGCGAGCTGCTCTCAAAGTACGAGTATCCCGGAGACGACATCCCGATCATCAAGGGCAGCGCACTGCATGCGCTCGCGTCCGAATCCACCGACGTCAACTCGCCGGAGTATGTCTGCATCAAGGAGCTTATGGACGCCGTCGACGATTATATTCCGACGCCGGAGCGCAAGGCCGACCTGCCGTTCCTCATGCCCGTCGAGGACGTCTTCACCATCACGGGCCGCGGCACCGTCGCCACCGGCCGTGTCGAGCGCGGCAAGATCACCATGAACGAGAAGGTCCAGATTGTCGGCCTGATGGACGAACCCCGGGAGACGACGGTCACGGGCATCGAGATGTTCCGCAAGCTTCTGGACTACGCCGAGGCCGGTGACAACATCGGCGCGCTCCTCAGGGGCATCGCCAAATCGGACGTCGAGCGCGGACAGGTGCTTGCCAAGCCCGGCAGCATCAAGCCGCACACGAAGTTTGCGGGCCAGGTTTACGTTCTCTCCAAGGAAGAGGGCGGACGCCATACGCCGTTTTTTAACAACTACCGTCCGCAGTTTTATTTCCGCACGACAGACGTCACCGGCGTCATCAGCCTGCCGGAAGGTGTCGAGATGTGCATGCCGGGCGACCACGTCACGATGAACGTCGAGCTCATCACGCCGATCGCCATCGAAGAGGGCCTCCGCTTCGCCATCCGCGAGGGCGGCCGTACCGTCGGTTCCGGCGTCGTTATAGCCGTCGAGTCCTGACAGCCGAATCAGATGAACAAGGGCATTGCCGATGCCGGCAATGCCCTTGGCTTGTTGAAATAAACGATCCGCGCGACGCAGTGTCAGCCGGCATCCGCCGGAAGCTCTTCACCGTCCTGCGCCGACGCGTTCTCGCCCGGGATGTTCTCCGCCGTGTTTTCCGGGACGTTCTCGGCCGTCGGCGAAACGTCCGCCGTGTTGTCCGGCATCTCGGTCGGCATCATAGCTTCCGACTGCGTCTCGTCCGTCAACGCGCCGCCCGTGCCGATCGTCATGATCGTATCTGTTTTCGGATACTCCAGGCCGACCATAAAGCCGTCGAGAGCGTTGGACTGGACGTCGCCCGCGATGACCTCGTTCCGGTAGACGATGATGTCGGCCACGACGGTCCCATCGGCGCCGGGATAGTTGAGCACCTTATATGTATACCGCATAGCCTCCAGACCGCCGTATTTTGACAGATCAAAGCCCTGAGCCTTCTGGAGCGCGTTGTAATCCGCATAAATGTCGGAAAACGTCCGCGGTATGACGACGCTTTGCTCCTCAATAACCTCTTTCTCCACCTCCCAGCCAAGCGCCTTGAGATAATTGACCCGCTGTTCGTTATTCTTGACCACTGCCGACAAAGCGGCCGTCTCATTGGCGTTTTCGTTTTTTTTGCCGGCGTTAGCGGCGATCAGAATGATCACGATGAGCAGTACGGCCAGAGCCAGAATGATGGCAATAGCTTTCTTTCGGTTAAACTTCGCGGTAAAAATGAACATATCTTTCACCCCGTCATCATGGTTAGTAAAGCTTATTCGCCGTTGTCCGGCGATATGCAGGATTTAAACACACCGGCGCAAAAACAGCCGGGAGGCCGAAAAAAGATTCGTGTAAACGCCCAATCGGCGGTTTCGGCAGCAGCCGTCACGAACAATACTTACATGCCGGGGAACGAAGCAAACAAAGAAAAGCTCAAATAATTCACAAATTGTGATGATATTTCTATTGAAAATTGTTGGTTATAAGTATATTATGTTAAAGTCGGGAGTATAGTCAAAATCACCAATTAGACGTTTACGGCGGACAAATGAACATAATGGGGAGGACATGCACATGTCCAGCAGGATCTTTCAGAGTGTCATCGTTCAGATGAAGGAAGCGACAAAGCGGTTGATCGGCGTCATCGATTCGGACGGTACGGTCGTAGCCAGCAGCGAGCTGGCGCTTGTCGGCTCCAACATCGGCGTGTTTCCCGCTGCGGCTGAAGAGACTGGAGACAAGGTCGTCAAAAACTTCGGAAGGACGTTTAAGATGCTCGGGAACTCCGGGCCTCATTTCGACTACGCCGTTTTTGTCGACGGGGAAGACGATTTTGCCAAAACCATATGTATCATGGCTTATATCGCCATATCCGAAGCAAAGGTCTATTATGAGGAAAACCACGACAAGTGCGCCTTTGTGAAAAACATCATTTCGGACAACATCCTGCCCGGAGACATCTATGTCCGGGCGAAGGAACTGCATTTCGTGACGGACATCACCCGGATTGTCATGGTCATCCGGCAGCTTGGCCGGGCCGAGGTCGCCGCCATCGAGCTCCTTCAGAACATGTTCCCCGACAAGCAGCACGATTTCGTCATTTCCGTGAGCGAGACGGACATCGCCCTCATCAAGGAAATGAACACGGCCGTCGACTCCAAATACGTCCAGAAGCTTGCCGCCACGATCGAAAGCAAGCTGGCCGAGGAGCTCGGGCTCAAGACCGTGATCGGCATCGGCACTCCGTCAAAGCACCTGCGGGAGCTGGCAGACCGTTACAAGGAAGCCCAGGTCGCCATTGACGTCGGAAAGGTGTTCGATACGGAGAAGACCATCATCAATTATGAGAATCTGGGGATCGGCCGGCTCATATACCAGCTGCCGACGACTCTGTGCGAAATGTTCCTGTCCGAGGTTTTCAAGAAAAATCCCATAGAATCCCTGGATCAGGAGACGCTTTACACGATCAACAAATTCTTTGAAAACAACTTAAACGTTTCCGAGACGTCCAGAAAGCTCTTTGTCCACCGCAACACGCTGGTATATCGTCTGGAGAAGATAAAAAAGCTCACCGGACTTGATCTGCGTGAATTTGACCACGCCATCGTGTTCAAGGTCGCGCTGATGGTCAAGAAATACTTAAACTCACAGGAATTAAGACTAAACTAATGCTATGCGAAGTCAGGGGTGGACAGCGGCGCTTGAGCGGCGGCGCACTGTCCGATTCTGCCCGCGTATTTGAGGTATATCCATGGTTCAACTGATCGATGTTTTTAAGACTTACGGCAACGGAACGCGGGCCCTCAAGGGTGTCTCGCTGAAGCTGGAGTCGGGAGAATTCGCGTTTCTGGTCGGGCCTTCAGGCTCCGGCAAATCGACTGTCATCAAGCTTATCACCGGCGAAATCGCGCCGACGGACGGCAGGGTCGTCATCAACGGCTTCAATCTGGAGACGATAAAAATGCGGCAGATGCCGCATCTGAGGCGGACCCTCGGCGTCATTTTTCAGGACTTCCGCCTGATAGCAAAAAAAACGGTTTATGAGAATGTGGCTTTTGCCATGCATGCGATCGGAGCGTCTCCCAGGGAGATCCGAAAGCGTGTTCCCTATGTATTGGACCTGGTGGGTCTGGATCAGAAGGCCAAGATGAAGCCTTTTGAGCTCTCCGGCGGCGAACAGCAGCGCGTCGCGATCGCGCGGGCGCTCGTCAACAACCCCAGTCTTATCATCGCAGACGAGCCGACCGGAAACTTAGACCCCGCGCGCAGCCTTGAAATACTCATGCTGCTTCAGAAAATTAACGAGCTTGGCACAACTGTTCTGGTCGTCACGCATGAAAAAGCGATGGTCGATACGTTTTCAAAGCGTGTTATCGCGATCGACGGCGGCAGGATCATCAGTGACGGATTAGGCGGGTACTATAATTATGAAGAGACATAATAATACGGGTTATTACATAAAAGAGGGCGTCGGCGGCATTTTCGCGCACGGATTCATGTCGTTCGCGTCCGTGTTCATCATTGTGGCGTGCCTCATTATCATGGGCAGCTTCGTGCTCCTGGCTGTCAACGTCAACGCCATCATCGACAAGTTTGAAGATGAAAACATCATCATGGCTTATGTGGACGATTCGCTGACGGTCGACGAAGCCAGAGCGCTTGAAAGCCAGGCCGAAAGCATCCCCAACGTGGAGTACGCAACGTTCATCACCCGCGACGAGGCGATGGAAAATTATGTGAACAGGTTCCAGGATAAATCGCTTTTCGAGGGACTTGATTCTTCCGTCCTGCGCCACCGGTTTGCCGTCTACGTGCGCGACATCTCTCTCATGGAGCAGACGCAGAAGGATCTTTACGCGATCAGCGGCATCGCCAAAGTCAGCGCCAACCTCGACATTGCGAAGGGCTTTGTGACCGTCAAGAATATCGTCAGCGGCGTGTCGCTCGTGATTGTGACGATTTTGCTTGTCATTTCGCTGTTCATCATGTCCAATACGATCAAGCTCGCCACGTTTGACAGGCGGGATGAGATCGCCATCATGAGGATGGTCGGCGCGACGAACAGCTTCATACGATGGCCGTTTATCTTCCAGGGGTTCATACTGGGAATATTCGGCGCGCTGGCGGCTTTCGTTGCGCAATGGCTCATCTATACGCTCCTCACGGACCTGCTGCTGAAAAGCTACACCGTCAGCTTTATCACGGTGATCCCGTTTACAAATGTGGCGATTCCGATTTTCGCCGTCTTCGTCGCCATCGGATTCGGCGTGGGCATCGGCGGGAGTTCGATGGCCATCAAGAATTATCTGAGAGTTTAGCCTTGCGCGTGCTTATACTGATTAGAATGTGCAGAGGCTTTGAGCCCGTACCGCGGCAGGGGTGATGACATTGACAAAAAAGAGGTTTATACGGATCCTCGCAGTTATCATGGCGATCATTATGGCGTTGTCGGTTTTGTACGTCGTTGTCGGCAGCCTCACGGCAAAGGCCGTTACTCAGGCCGAGATCGACGCCCTGAAAAAAAAGCAGCAGGAAATAGAGATAAAGAAAGCTGAAATCCAATCAAAAATCAATTCCTTTGAATATGAGCAGGCCACCGTGCTTGCGAAAAAAAGCGTCCTGGACGACCAGATCAGCTACACAGAGGAGGAGATTGCCAATCTCACCGAACAGATCGGCGCGTACGATCTGATGATATCGGAAAAGGAACAGGAATATCAGCAGGTGCAGCAGCGCGAGCTGGAGCAGTGGGAGCTGTTTAAAGACCGAATACGCGTGATGGAGGAAAACGGGACCATTTCGTACATATCGGTCATCCTGAATTCCAACAGCTATGCCGACCTGCTCTCGCGTATCGCCGACGTCGGCGAGATCATGGATAGCGACGAGCGGCTTTACGAGCAGCTCAAGCAGGCCAAGCAGGATACGCTCGCGGCCAAGCAGTCGCTCGAGCAGACCCAGCAGGAGCAGGAGGCGGAAAAGGAAAACCTTCTGGTGCTTCAGGGCGAGCTGAACGTGCAGCTGACGGAAGCCGACGCGCTTCTGGATGAGATTGAAAACAACCTCGAGACGGA
>CAYMLM010000106.1:0-9376 GCA_964391385.1 uncultured Papillibacter sp. | reverse complement strand
GATAATGAGCGGTGACTGGAGTTCAGACGTGTGCTCTTCCGATCTGACCTCAATCTGATCCGGGAAGGCGCCGCGGCCAGACGCCGGCTTCTGGACCTTTGTCTCTGCCAGCTCCGCCCGCGCTACGCGTCTGCGCTCAGCGAGTATACGCGGCTGCTTGAACATAAAACCAGGATTCTGCGCGACCATCACCTGAAGCCGTCCCTGCTTTACGCGCTGGACGACTTTGACGCCAGGCTGGCGTCGGTGGGCGCGGAGCTCATTTATTACAGAGCTGCGTACGCCGCTCTGCTCGCAGATAAAGCGGCCCGGACGCACCTTGAATTTTCAGGCGGCACGGAAACGCTCGATATCCGCTACTGTACCGTAAAGACGGTCACGGATACCGCCAAAAAGCCGGCGGAGCTTGCCGCGCCGCTCCTGGAGCATCTGAAGGCACACCGGCGCGCGGAACTCGACGCGGGCGTCTGCCTGTCCGGCGCGCACAAGGACGACCTGCACATCGAAATCAACGGCCGGCCGGCGCGCACCTTTGCCTCGCAGGGGCAGGCCAGAACGGCCGCGCTCTCGCTGAAGCTGGCCGAGCGGGAGCTGCATTACGCAGACAAGGGAGAATACCCGCTTTTGCTTCTCGACGACGTCCTGTCGGAGCTCGACGCGAAAAGACAGAACTTTGTGCTCAACCGCATCAGCGAAGGGCAGATCTTCATCACCTGCTGCGAGGACGCTCAAATCGCTTCCAGGACAGGCGGCCGTGTGATCCGCATCGAAAACGGCAGGCTGATCGGTTCGCCGGACGGACCGGCGTTTTGATACAAAATGGCGGATTTGGCAAAAATGTATATATCGCCGCCGTCCGCGAAACAAAAACAGCGGGAAAGGGACGTCTTATGTATCTTCATCTTGGTCAGAATGTCGTCGTCTTAAGCGATACGGTGATCGGTATCTTCGATCTGGACAACACCACCGGCTCTCATCTGACGCGCGCTTTTTTAAACGGCGCTGAAAAAGCCGGACAGATCGTAAATATTTCGGACGACCTGCCGAAATCCTTTATCGTCTGCTGTCAAAACGGCGCGACCAAGATATATTTGTCTCAGCTTTCCGCGTCGACGCTTTTACGGCGCAGCGAGACAAGCGTATTCGAATAGGCAGTTTAAGTTGAAACCGGCAGTTCCCAAACTCCACTGGAGGCGTCGGCGTGGATTCCTTATCACGCGAACATTGACAAAAGTCCCATTGTTTCGCCGCTGAAGCGGCAACCGAAAGAATGGACAGGACCCTCCCATACGGAGGCAGGTTTATTTCTATGAGTGTACAAGCGCTTTTTTTGAGCGCCTGCGCATGGGAGGTTAACATGTCAGAAGCGAACAATCAAATTCCGCAGGGTCATGACGCGCAGGATTACGACGCGTCGCAGATCCAGGTGCTCGAAGGCCTTGAAGCCGTCCGGAAAAGACCCGGCATGTACATCGGGTCAACGTCCCTGAGCGGTCTGCACCACCTGGTCTACGAGGTTGTGGACAACTCCATTGACGAAGCGCTGGCGGGCTATTGCGACGACATCTCCGTCATCATCGGCGACGGGGATATCATTACCGTCATAGACAACGGCCGCGGCATACCGGTGGATATTCAGGAGCAGACCGGCAAGAGCGCCCTCGAGGTCGTCTTCACGGTGCTTCACGCGGGCGGAAAATTCGGCGGCGGGGGCTACAAGGTCTCCGGCGGTCTGCACGGCGTCGGCGCGTCGGTCGTCAACGCCCTTTCCGAGTGGCTCGTCGCGCAGGTACACAAGGGCGGGAATATCTACGAGATGCGCTTTTCCCGCGGGGAGATCACGCAGGAGCTGCAAATCGTCGGAAAGACGGACAGGATGGGGACGACGGTTACGTTCAAGCCGGATACTCAGGTCTTTGACGAGACCGCCTTCAGCTACGACACGCTGCTCACGCGCATGCGCGAGCAGGCGTTTTTGAACGCCGGGCTCCGGATCCGGATCGTCGACGAGCGGCCCGGGCGCGAGGCCAGGGACGAGATGCACTACGAAGGCGGCATCCGTGAATTCGTTGCGTATATCAACCGGAACAAAACGCCGCTGCACGAGGAGGTCATCTACCTTTCCGGCAGCCGGGACGACTCCATGGGAGAAGTGGCGCTGCAGTATACGGAAACGTACAACGAGATGATCCTCAGCTTTGCCAACAACATACACACGCCCGAGGGCGGCATGCACGAGACCGGTTTCAAAACGGCGCTCACGCGCGTTTTAAACGATTACGGGAAGAAGATCAACATCCTCAAAAACGAGGAAAAGGTTCAGGGCGACGACTGCCGCGAAGGCCTCGCGGCCATCATATCCGTCAAGCTGACGGAGGCCCAGTTCGAGGGACAGACGAAGGCCAAGCTCGGCAACAGCGAGATGCGTACGCTTGTGGATAATATCGTGTCGGACAAGCTGACGGAATTCCTGGAGAAAAACCCCGCCGTCGGCCGAACGATCCTGGAAAAGGCCATCACGGCCTCGCGCGCCAGGGAGGCGGCCCGGAAAGCGCGGGAAAACATACGGCGCAAAAACGCGCTCGAAGGCATGGCGCTGCCGGGAAAGCTGTCCGACTGCAACGAGAGCGACCCGTCTTTGACGGAGATCTACATCGTCGAGGGCGATTCGGCCGGCGGCAGCGCCAAGGGCGGACGGGACAGCCGGTTCCAGGCGATCCTGCCGCTGTGGGGCAAGATGCTCAACGTCGAGAAGGCGCGCGCGGACAAGGTGTACGGCAACGACAAGCTGACGCCCGTCATCACGGCGCTCGGCGCCGGTATCGGAGAGGACTTCGACGCGTCGAAGCTCCGGTACCACAAGGTCATCATCATGGCCGACGCCGATGTGGACGGCAGCCATATCCGAACGCTCCTGCTGACGTTTTTCTTCCGCTTCATGCGTCCGCTGATCGAGGGCGGCTACGTCTACGCCGCACAGCCGCCCCTGTTTAAGCTTGTGCGCGGCAAAACGGTCCGGTATGCCTACAGCCCGGAGGAGCGCGACGCGGTCTCCCGCGAGATGCGCGGCGAGGACGGCAAGGGCAAGGTCGACATCAGCCGCAACAAAGGTCTGGGCGAAATGGACCCGCACGAGCTGTGGGAGACGACAATGAACCCCGAGACGCGCATTTTAAAGCGCATCGAGCTCTCCGACGCCGTGAAGGCCGACGAGATCTTTACGATCCTCATGGGCGAAAAGGTCGAGCCGCGCAAGGATTATATTGAAAGAAACGCCAAATATGTAGAAAACCTCGATAAGTAACGTCACTCGGCAACAGCCGCGAAAGGTCTGGTATAAATGGCACGTAAGGATAAGCAGCAGGCGGACATCCGTTTCCCGGATCAGAAAATCGTTGTTTCGCCGCTTGAGGAGGAAATGCAGAAGTCGTATCTCGACTATGCCATGTCGGTCATCGTCAGCCGGGCGCTGCCCGACGTCCGCGACGGCCTCAAGCCCGTACACCGCCGCATACTGTACTCCATGTACGAGGACAACCTGACGAGCGACAGGCCGTACAGAAAATCGGCGACCGCGGTCGGCAACGTCCTGGGCCGATACCACCCGCACGGCGACGCGTCCGTCTACGACGCGCTGGTCCGGCTTGCTCAGGACTTTTCGATGCGGTATACGCTGGTGGACGGCCACGGCAACTTCGGCTCCATCGACGGCGATCCGCCGGCGGCTTACCGGTATACGGAAGCCCGCATGTCAAAGATCTCAAACGAGCTGCTGCGGGATATCGAAAAGGAAACGGTCGACTGGGACGCAAACTTCGATGAGACGCGCAAGGAGCCGCGCGTCGTCCCCAGCCGTTTTCCGAACCTGCTCGTCAACGGCTCGTCGGGCATCGCGGTCGGTATGACGACAAACATCCCGCCGCACAACCTGCGCGAGGTCATCGACGCCACCGTCTGCGTCCTCGAAAACGACGAGGCCGAGCTCGACGACATCATGGAGCATATACAAGGTCCGGATTTCCCGACGCGGGGCATCATCATGGGCCGAGCCGGCATCCGCGCCGCGTACGCCACCGGCCGCGGCCGCATCCATGTGCGCGCCCGGTGCGAGATGGAGGAGTTTAGCCAGGGGCGCACGCGCATCATCGTGACGGAGCTGCCCTACCAGGTCAACAAGGCCCGGCTGATCGAATCGATTGCCGAGCACGTCAAAAACAAGAAGCTTGACGGCATCTCCGCCCTGCGCGACGAGACCGACCGCGACGGCATGCGCATTGTCATAGAACTCAAGCGGGACGCCAATCCACAGGTCGTCTTAAACCGCCTGTACGCGACCACGCAGATGCAGACGACGTTTGCCATCGTGCTGCTGGCCCTTGTGGACAACCAGTCTCAGCCGAAGGTCCTGACGCTGCGCCGGATGCTCGACGAATATATCGCCTTTCAGCGGGAGGTCATACGCCGGCGGACGGAATACGACCTGAACAAAGCGCGCGAGCGCGCCCATCTGCTCGAGGGGCTGCGCATCGCCGTGGACAACATCGACGAGGTCATACACATCATCCGGACGAGCTATGACAACGCCAGAGAGCGCCTGATGGAACGTTTCGGCCTGTCCGAGATCCAGGCACAGGCGATCCTGGACATGCAGCTCAAGCGGCTGCAGGGCCTTGAGCGCGACAAGATCGAAAACGAGTACCGGGAGCTCCAGGAGAAAATCGCCTACTATCTCCGGCTTTTGTCCGACGAGGCGCTCCTGAAGTCCGTTCTCATCGAGGAGCTCACCGAAATAAAGGATAAATACGGCGATGAACGGCGCACCGAGATCGCCGTCGTGGAAGACGAGATCGACATCGAGGATCTGATCGACGAGGAAGAGTGCGTCTACACGCTCACAAACGGCGGCTATATCAAGCGTATGCCGGCGAGCACCTACCGCGCGCAGAGGCGCGGCGGGCGCGGCATTATGGCGATGACGACGCGTGAGGAGGATTACGTCGAGACGGTCTTCACGGCCTCGACGCACGACTATATCCTGTTCTTCACGAATTACGGCCGGGCCTTCCGCAAAAAGGGCTATCTCATCCCCGAGGCCGGCCGCCAGGCCCGGGGCACGAACATCATCAATATCATCCCCATCGAGACCGACGAAAAGGTCACGGCGATGATCCGCTTCCGCGAGTTTGACGAGGAGGTCTACCTCGTCATGGTCACGCGCGGCGGCACGGTCAAGCGCATGCGGATGGCGGAGCTGAAAAACATCCGGAACGTCGGCATCCGCGCCCTCACGCTCGACGACGACGACGAGCTCATTTCCGTCCGCGAGACGGACGGCAACCAGAAGATTCTCATCGCCACGCACGACGGCATGGCCATCTGCTTCTGCGAGACGGACCTGCGGCCCATGGGCCGCACCGCCATGGGCGTGCGCGGCATCCGGCTGCGAAAGGGCGATTACTGTATCGGCGCGGCGCGCACGCGCGAGGGCGGTTCGGTTTTGACCGTGACGGAAAACGGCTACGGCAAGCGCACGCCGATCGACGAATACCTGCGCGGCGTATCCTGCGAATCGGGGGAGAAGATGGCGCAGAACCGCGGCGGACTGGGACTTAAAAACTATAACATCACGAAGAAGACCGGGAGGGTCGCCGCCGTGAAGGTCGTCGACGACAACGACGACATCCTCATCATTTCGGACGACGGCACGATCATCCGCACGGCGGCGTCGGACATCAGCACCTACAGCCGGGCGACGATGGGCGTCAAGCTCATGCGCATCGGCGACGACGCGCGCGTCATATCGATCGCCCGGACCGAAAAGGAGGACGACGAGGATCTGGGCGACGAGGAGCACCCCGCGCCGGCGAAACCGCCGGTATGGGCGGACGAAGCGGCGCAGCCCGAGGACGAGGAAGACGCGTCGTCGACGGCTGAGGACGACGGCGAGGACGAGGCGTAGTTACGCCGGGGCCGTTCGCAGCGGCAGCAGAGCGCAGCTTCCGGTTTCTTTCAGGGGGTCACCATGAAACGTGTAACGATCTATACGGACGGCGCGTGCAGCGGAAACCCCGGTCCCGGAGGCTGGGGCGCGGTGCTGATGTACGGCGGCAGTAAGAAGGAGCTCAGCGGCGGGGCAAGGGAGACGACAAACAACCGGATGGAGCTTTTGGGCGTCATCACGGCGCTTTCCGCGCTTAAAGAGCCGTGCAGGGTGGATTTGTATACGGACTCGCAGTACATCGTCAACGCCGTCAACGAGGGCTGGATCTCCGGCTGGCAGAAGAGAGGCTGGCGGCGCAAGGGCGGCGAGGTCAAGAATCTGGACTTATGGCAGGCCCTGCTGCCGCTTTTGGAGACACACGAGGTGGCCTTCAACTGGGTCAAGGGCCACGCCGACAACGAGCATAACAACCGGTGCGACGAGCTGGCCGTCGCCGAGCGGGAAAAATTTGCTTAAGCAGATAAAAAATCGGACGCGATTTCATTTCGCGTCCGGCTTTTTAATTTTCGGTCCGGCTTATTTAAAATCCTTTTTCGCATAGATGGAACTGGAAATGATATAAGAAATGACGTTTATAACCACCGCCAGGGCAATGAGCAGCAGGCCGAGCTCCTTTTCGCTGAGATTTTCAGGAAGGCCGATAATGCCCGACAAATCGATTTTGTTGAGAAAGGAGCTTAAAAAGAAAGCGGCAAAAAACAGGATGAAAGAGACATATCGCGTGGCCTGCGCGCCGAACTTATACGCCAGCGGAAGCATGATGCCGTTAAAAATGCTGATGGTCAGAAGCCCGACGGACGTACTGATAAGCGTCAGCGGCGGGATGACTTTATAACCCAGCTGTCTGCTGACGAAGGCAATCAGCGTGTACAGCACGAAGCTGCCGATAAAAATGACGGCCAGAAGCAGATATTTGCTGATGACGATGTCCCGCCGCCGGATCGGCAGGGTAGACATGAGCAGTTCGATCTTATACCGCTCGTCGAGAATCAGGTTTGTTGTTGACAAGGCGTAATAACAAAAGACTACGCTGATCATGAAAGGCCCGACGTCGGTTGCCGAAAAAATAAACATATAGACAACAAACACAAGGATACCGATGAGCATATACCGGACATTCGCCGTCAGCTCCTTTTTGATAAGAAGAAACATCATCAGGCCCCCTTCCTGGTATAGAAAAGCATGATGTCCTCGACGGTCGGCTTTTCAAGTATTACCTTGTCGCTGAGCGCGCGGCGGACGGCCGCCCGATCCCGCGCGAGCGCTTCGAAGCCGTATCCCGAGCGCTTGACGCCGACGAACAGCCCGTCCGTCGACGGCGTGAGCAGCTCGGCGGCTCCCTTCACGACGGCATACGTCTCCAGCAGCTCGTCCTTCGGCTCACTGAGAACCAGCTTGCCCTCGTGAATAAAGACGATATAATCGGCGATCTTGTCGAGGTCGGACGTGATGTGCGTCGAGAAAAAGACCGATTTGCGCTCGTCGAGGATCATGCCCTGCAGGATATCCAGGAGCTCCTCGCGAATGAGCGGGTCGAGTCCCGACGTCGGTTCGTCCATGATGAGCAGGTCCGCCGAGTGCGACAGAGCCAGCGCTATGCCGTATTTCATGCGCATGCCCTTGGACAGCTCGGAGATTTTTTTTGTTTCGTCCAGACCGAATTCCCGCAGATAGCGTCTGTATGCGTCGGCGTTCCAGTTGCGATAAAACGGGGCGATCATGTTCGTCATCCTGCGGATCGGCAGATGGCCGTAATAATGTCCCTCGTCCAAAACGACGCCGATACGGTTTTTCAGCTGCGTTTCGTATTGGATGTTGTCTTTTCCCCACAGCCGGATCTCGCCGGCGTCCCGGACAATCTGGTTTAAGACCGCCCGGATCGTCGTCGTCTTGCCGGCGCCGTTCGGACCGATGAAACCCATGATGCAGCCTTCTTCCAAAGAGAAGCTGATATTGTCCAGGCAAAAATCCTTATATTCCTTTTTCAGGCCCTTGACCTCAAGCGCGCAGCTCATGTCGCATCCTCCTCATACAGCAGCTCGAGCAGGCGAAAAACGTCCGCCCGATCAATCTCTAAGGTTTTCGCCGCCGCGACGGCGTCCGCCAGCTTGTCCTCCACGATGCCGAGCCGCGATTCGCGCAGCAGCTCGGGATTGCGCTCGGCAACGTACGAGCCTTTGCCGGAGACGCTGACGAGGTAGCCCTCCTGTTCCAGATCGTCGTAGGCACGCTTGGTCGTGATGACGCTGATACGCAGGTCCTTTGCCAGCGCTCGGATGGACGGGAGCTGCTCGCCCTCGAGCAGCTCCCCGCGCAGGATGGCGTCCCGGACCTGACGAACGATCTGATGGTATATCGGCACATCGGCCGTGTTTGATATGATGATGTTCAGCACGCTCACTTCCCCGCATCAGCCCGATCATAATGTATATAGACATTATATACGGCATGAGCGGTTTGTCAACCGTTAAAACATCTCATTTATTGTCATAAAAACTGCTTCCATTATGGTATAATAGTCATAAATACGAAGGAGGGCCTGTCAGGAATGAAATTTACATTTATGCATAACAACATCAATGTTTTAAACCTTGAAAAAAGCGTTGACTTTTACAAAGAGGCGCTCGGACTGGAGACGATTCACCAGATGGAAGCGCCCGACGGCAGCTTCAGGATCGTCTTTTTGGGCGACGGCGTCACGGCGCATCAGCTGGAGCTGACCTGGCTGCGCGACCGCGCGGACCCGTACGACCTCGGGGACAACGAGATCCATCTTGCGATGCGCGTGGACGATTATGAGGCCGCGCTGAAAAAGCATCAGGAAATGGGCTGCGTCTGCTTTGAGAACAGGGACATGGGCATCTACTTCATCGAGGACCCGGACGGTTACTGGACGGAGATCCTCCCGCAGCGATAACGAAGAAAACCGCCGCCCTTTTGGGCGGCGGCGGTTTTTATTCGGCGCTCCGGCCATTTAGAATCGGGTGCGTTTTTTCGTGACCTGCAGGCGCGCCATCGCGCGCGCCATCGCCATCTTCGACTGCTGGTACTCCTTCATGCTCTGCTTTTGCCGCATCCGCTCCTCGGCGCGCTTTTGCGCCTCGGCGGCCCGCGCGTCGTCGATCTCGTCCGGACTCTCGCAGGCCTGGACGTAGACCAGGATGCCCTCGCGGCGGACCTCCAGAAAGCCCTCAGAGGAGAAGGCTTCGATCGTTTTGTCCGGCGTTCTGATTGCCATGGTGCCCACGGCGACCGGCATGATGATCGGCTCGTGATCCGCCAGGAAGGAAAAGGAGCCGTCCGTCGTCGTGATCGTCAGGAGCTCGGCTTCGCCGTCAAAAAACTGCCGTTCGGGCGTTAAGATTTCGAGTCTGA
>CAYMLM010000105.1:0-9472 GCA_964391385.1 uncultured Papillibacter sp. | reverse complement strand
TCGCCGGCGAAAATTTAATCGCACGGCGATTGGACGTTTGGACGAGAGACGAAAGACCTTTTGGACAAGCTGAGATTGATACGTCTCAAGCGAGACGTGTCAATCTGTTCATTAAGTGCTAATACATACTTATCCTCGGGTTGAGATACCGGCCTTTATTCAGCGTGTCCCGGCCGTACTGGATCGCTTCCGCCGGGCAGTGGTGAAGGCAGGCCAGGCAAAACGTGCACGCGCCCTTCCAAAGCGGACGCCCGCCCTCGTCGGGCCGGATGCAGCGCGTCGGGCAGATATCCATACACAGGCCGCAGGCGGTGCAGGCGTCGGTGGCGTAAAACTTACTCGGCTTCTCGGAGGCGCCATACTCCTCCATCGGCATGCACAGTTCCTTGGGCGCGACCGTATCGATGTGGCCGTCTTTTTTTTCGCGGACGGACGCGATGATGCTCTCGAGCTGCTCGTCGGCCTTGTTCAGTATACCCTCCAGCTCTGCCGGTGGCGGTACGTCCGACCAGATGATAAAATTGTCGGGCATCACGAGATCAAACGAGCCGTTGTAGCCGATGCCGTTCTCCCTCAGCAGCGCCCCGAGCGCTGCGGACTCGCTGCCGGAGCCGGCCCCGCAGGTGAACACGCCGTAAACATACTGGCCGGCATATCCGGTGAGGTTCAGCTTTTGGATAAAGAGCGCGACGGCGCCCGGCAGCGTGTACGCAAACGTCGGGATGACGAAGCCGAGGTTCGCGTCGTTCGTTATATCGTAATCGAACTGTTCGTCGCGCAGCGCCCGGCCGATCGAGACGAGACGGTCTCCTGTCGCCGCGGCGATTTTTTCGGCCGCGTACTGCGAGTTGCCCGTGGCGGTGAAATAGAAAATCATGTGGTCTCTCCTAACGCGGCGGTCAGCTGTCCAGCGCCGCGAAACGGCGGCTGCCGCCTTTTTTCAGATACGCGAATAAAATCAGAGTCAGTATTACAAGCAAAGCCGCGCATAAAAACAGATAGGTTTCGGCGGCGACGAGAGGACTGAGGGCAAAGACGTAGAGCAGAATCAGCGCCGCCACGAGCGCGAACGAGCCGGCCATGCTGACAAGCGTGCTGACGCCCTGCTTGATCGGCTGTATCTCATTGATCCAGTCAAACTTGGGAAACAGCAGATTGACCGTGACGCCGAAAAACGCGGTGAGGACGGTATAAAGCAGCGGTACGAGAAGAATGAGGACAGTCTGTACGGCGGTCGCCCGCAGGGCCAGGGCAAATATGAGCGACGCGGCGAGCGTCGGCACGCCGCACACCAGAATATGCATGCCGGCCTTTGCCAGCAGAACGTCGAACGAATTGACCGGCAGGCTTTTGGCGATCCACAGGTTCTTGCCCTCGAGCGATATGGACGGCGCCGACACAAGATTGAGCGCCGAAACGACGCAGAGCACCACACAGATCAGAATGGCCGGGGACAGCGCCAGACCGGTTTTGTTGAGCTCGACAATGTAGCCGAGCACCACGTCCTGCTTGACGGCAAAGAAGACCGCGCCGATCAGCATCAGGATCACGCCCATTGCCGAGTTGAGGATATACATCGGATTGGCCAGGAAATGCCGGATTTCCTTTTTCACGAAAGCCGCCCGGACGCCGGACGCCTTCAGCGCTTTTTCCGTATATTTGACCTTGTTCGCGCCGCGGTTCGACGTGGCGATCCGGATGAAATTCGCCGACAGGATGAGCATCGCGAGGATAAACGGCGCGACGGCGCAGACCGTGAAGATCAGCATGCTCACGGCGTTGCCCTCGGCAATCGCCCGGCCCAGATGATAGGCGGGGAAGAATCCCTTTTGGATGGCGGCGCCGATCTGCGCGCCGTTTATAATGAGCGTCTGGATGTATTTGGTGATATTCGAGTAGACGAAGAAATAGGCCAGCATGAACGCGATCGACAGGACCAGCGTGAGGATGTTCTTGTTTCGAAGCCGCGCCGTCGCCATCGCGATCAGCCAGCCGAACAGCACCGCGACGGCCATCGCCATGAGCGGCAGGACCAGGGCTGCAAGGACAAAGAAAACGACGCCGAGGGCTGTGACGGGCTGGCTGACGACCCATATGATCCCGGCCGGAATGACGATGAATACCTCGAACAGATAATCGAGCAGCAAGAGCGCCGCAACCCGGCTCATAAGGATCGAAAACGGCTTGATCGGCAGGGAGAGCAGCTGATCGTTGTCCTTGGCGTTGAACAGCTGCGACTGTGTGGCGAAAAGGCTGCCGACGAAGCACAGGGCGAAAACCGTGATCCCCATCAGGGCAAAGTACAGCCAGCCGTATCCGGCGGAAACGAGCGGCGCGCACAGCTGATAAAACAAAAAGCCCGACATGACGAAGAATGTGCCGACAACATATATGACGAGCAAAGCGATCAAAACCGTCACGACGGGGCTGCGCTTTTTGACCGACCGGGATTTCATGAAAATCCCGGCAAACAGCGCCCGCAGATTGATCATCAGCAGCGTTTTCATGCTTTATCTTCCTCCAGCTCGAGAAAGACCGACTCCAGGGACGCGTCGCCCTTGACTTCCTCCATGGTGCCGGAGACGACGAGCCTGCCCCGCCGGATGATGGCGACCTTGTCGCACAGCTTCTCGGCGACCTCGAGCACGTGTGTCGAGAAGAAGATCGCGCCGCCGCTGTCGCACAGCTGCCGCATGAGCGTTTTGAGCGCGTGGGAGGCAATGGGGTCAAGCCCGACAAACGGCTCGTCGAGGATCATGAGCTTCGGCTCGTGGATGAGCGCGGAGATGATCGCGAGCTTCTGTTTCATGCCGTGCGAGTATGCGGACACGGGCTGCGCCAAATCGTCCGTCAGCTCGAACAGGCCGGCGTATCGGCGGATGCGCTCCTGCCGGATATCGGCCGGGACGCCGAAAACGTCGGCGATGAAGTTTAAGTATTTGATGCCGGACAAAAACGCGTAGATGTCGGGATTGTCCGGGATATAGGCGAGCTCCCGCTTGCAGAGGAGAGGCTCGGTTTTGATGGAGCGGCCGTTTATTGTGATTTCGCCGCTGTCAAACTGCAGGATTCCGCAGACGGCTTTGATCGTCGTCGTTTTGCCCGCGCCGTTATGCCCGATGAAGCCGTATATTTCGCCCGGGGCGATATGAAGCGACAGATCATCCACGGCGCGCTTGTCGCCGTATGTTTTCGTGAGGTGTTCGATCCGGAGCATATGGTATCCTCCCAATTTTTATATCACAGTCATATTATCACATGCCTATAAGCGCAGCAAGCGATTATTGGGAAACAAAACGCTCTGGAATTAACCGCCGGTTAACTTTGTTTACGACAGACGGCGCTTGAAATCCTCGTAACCGAAGGCCTTGACGAGCTGAACCGTTCCTTCCTGCGTTTTAAGCGCAATGGACGGCAGATTGATTCCGTTGAACGTGTTGTTTTTGACCATGGTGTAGATGGCCATATCCCGGAAAATGAGCTTGTCTCCGGCGTTGAGCGGCTGATCAAAGCTGTAGTCTCCGATGACGTCGCCGGCCAGACATGTCGGGCCGGCGAGCCGGTACGTGTGCTGCTTTTTTTTAGGATACCCCGAACCGACGATATCGGGACGGTACGGCATTTCCAAAACGTCCGGCATGTGGCAGGCGGCGGAAGCGTCCAGAATCGCGATTTTTATGCCGTTTTCGACGACGTCCAGGACCGTGCCGACGAGAAATCCGGCGTCGAGCGCGACGGCCTCGCCCGGCTCCAGATAGACCTCGACGCCGTACCGGTCCCCCAGGGCCAGGACCGCGCGTACGAGCGCGCCGATGTCGTAATCGGGGCGGGTGATGTGATGCCCGCCGCCGAGATTCATCCAAGCCATCCGGCCGATAAATTTCCCGAATTTTTGCTCGACGGCATCCAGCGTCGCAATCAGCGCGTCGGCGTTCTGCTCGCACAGCGTATGGAAGTGCAGGCCCGTCACGCCGTCCAGCCGGTCCTCCCGGAAGTGCTCGCGCGTGACGCCGAGGCGCGAGCCCTCGGCGCAGGGGTCGTAGAGGCCGCGCCCCTGCGTGGAGCGTTCCGGATTGATCCGGATGCCGAGCCGCCGGCCTTTGGATAAAGCCTTATCCCTGAATTTCTCCAGCTGCGCGAAGGAATTGAAGACGATGTGATCGCATAGACCGCAGATTTCGTCAAACTCGTCGTCGCGGTAAGCGGCCGAGTAGACGTGGGTTTCGCCGCCGAACGCCTCACGGCCGAGGCGCGCCTCGTGCAGGCCGCTGGCGGCCGTGCCGCTCAAGTACCTGCCGATGAGCGGGTACAGCGAATACATTGAAAAGGCCTTCTGCGCCAGCAGAATTTTGCAGCCGGTTTTGTCCATGACGCTTTTTAAGATCTCGAGGTTTCGGACAAGACGGCTCTCGTCGACGATATAGTACGGCGTCGGCAAAGCATGGAGGTCAAAATCCGGGTCCATCAGTCCACAAGCTCCGGCGTGAAGCTCTCCCGCCACGGCAGGCCCCACTTGTTCAAAGCGTCCATGAACGGATCGGGGTCGAATTCCTCGACGTTGAAGACGCCCGGCCTTTTCCACGTCCCGTTCAGGACAAGCATCGCGCCGATCATGGCGGGCACGCCCGTCGTGTACGAAATGGCCTGAGAGCCGACCTCCCTGTAGCAGGCCTCGTGGTCGCAGACGTTATAGAGATAGTAGGTTTTGTCCTTGCCGTCCTTTTTGCCGGTAAAGATGCAGCCGATGTTCGTCTTGCCCTTCGTTCGGGGGCCGAGAGAGGCCGGGTCGGGCAGGACGGCCTTTAAAAACTGGAGCGGGACGATCTTCTGCCCGTTGAAATCGATGGGCTCGATGGACGTCATGCCGACGTTTTCAAGGCATTTGAGATGCGTTAAATAGCTTTGTCCGAACGTCATGAAAAACCGGATGCGCCGGATGCCCGGGATGTTGAGCGCGAGGGACTCGAGCTCCTCGTGGTGCAGCAGGTACATGTCCTTCGGGCCGATTTCCGGGAAATTGTACACGCGCTTGATTTCCATCGGCTCCGTCTCGACCCAGCGGCCGTCCTCCCAGTAGCTGCCCTTGGCCGTGACCTCCCGGATGTTGATCTCGGGATTGAAGTTTGTTGCAAAGGGATAGCCGTGGTCGCCCGCGTTGGCGTCGAGAATATCGATGGTGCGAATCTCGTCGAAGTGGTGTTTGAGCGCGTAGGCGGAGAAGACGCCCGTGACGCCGGGGTCAAACCCGCAGCCCAAAAGCGCCGTGACGCCGGCCTTCTCAAACCGGCCGCGGTACGCCCACTGCCATTTGTACTCGAACTTTGCCGTGTCGGGCGGCTCGTAGTTGGCCGTGTCGACGTAATCCGTCCTTGTGGCAAGGCACGCGTCCATGACCGCGAGGTCCTGATACGGCAGCGCCAGATTCAGTACGACGTCCGGCTTGAAGCGCTCTATGAGCGCGATGAGCTCGCCGGTGTTGTCGGCGTCCACCCGCGCAGTCTTGATCTTTGTCTTGCCGCCGGATAATTTTTCAGCCAGCGCGTCGCACTTGCTCATTGTGCGGCTGGCGAGCAGGAGCTCCTCAAAGACCTCGCTGTTCTGGCAGCATTTGTGGATCGCGACGCCCGCCACGCCGCCGCACCCGATGATCAGCGCTTTCCCCATGGTCCAAACCTCCTCTATAGTGATAACAGCAATTCCCGCAGGAGCTTGCAGGCCGTCGCCGTCGACATGCCGCTCGGGTCCCAGACCGGCGCGAGCTCCACAAGGTCGCACCCGACGATATCGAGCGCGCAGACCTTTTCGATGGACATGCGCAAAAGCTCGAAACCGACGCCGCCGGCCTCCGGCGTGCCCGTGCCTGGAAAAACGGACGGGTCGAGCACGTCCAGGTCGACCGTCAGGTATACGGGTTTATCCTTCAAGTCGGCGAGGGCATCGTCCAGGGTTAAATAATACTTATGCAAAATCGTGTGGCGTCCGGCAAATTCAAACTCGCTTTTGTCGCCGGAGCGGATGCCGTACTGCCAGATCCGGCCGTCGCCGACGAGCTCCCAGCACCGCCGGAGCACCGTCGCGTGCGAGAGCCGGACGCCGAGATAGTCCTCGCGCAGGTCGGCGTGCGCGTCGAAGTGGACGATGCGCAGGTCGGGGTGTTTTGCCACGGCGGCCCGCACAGCGCCGAGCGTGACGAGGTGCTCGCCGCCCAGCATGACGGGAATTTTGCCGTCCTTCAAAACCTGCGCCGCGAAATCCTCGATCTGTCCGAGCGCCAGGGACGCATCCCCGACGGCGAGCTCCAGGTCCCCGCCGTCGAAGACGGCGGCGTCGCACAGGTCTTTGTCAAAATACGGGCTGTACGTCTCCAGCCCAAAGGACTGCGCGCGCATCTCGCGGCTGCCGAAGCGCGCGCCCGGCCTGTATGAGGTCGTCGAGTCGAACGGCGCGCCGAACAGGACGATGCCGGCCTCGCCGTACTCCCTGTCGCAGCCGATAAAGCTTTCGATATTTCTACTCAACATCTTTTAAGAGCTCCCACACATAGTTGGGCAGCGCGAACGCGCCGACGTGCAGCTTCGTGTTATAGTATCCGGTTTTTATTTTCAGTTCATTCCAGCCGCGCTCGTCGAGGTCGCCCGTCGGGTGACGGCGCTTCGAGGCAAAGCCGAACAGCCAGTGGCCGGACGGATACGTCGGGATGTGCGCCTGATAGACGCGGCTGATGGGAAAGCTCCTGACGATGCGCTTGTGCGCGCGCTGCATGGCCACGGCGTCGTTTTCGTAAAACGGGCTCTCGTGCTGGTTGACCATGATGCCGTCCTCCCGCAGCGCCTTGTAGCAGTTGCCGTAAAATTCCTTCGTGAAAAGCCCCTCGCCGGGACCGAACGGATCCGTCGAATCGACGACGATCAGGTCGTATTTGTTCTCGCAGCTCCGGATATACTTCAGCCCGTCCTGAAAGATGAGATTCACACGCGAATCGTCAAAGCCGCGGGCGGTTTGGGGCAGGTACTTCTTGCACACGTCCACGACCATCTCGTCGATCTCGACGACGTCGATCCTGTCGACCGTTTGATACCGCGACAGCTCGCGGGCCACGCCGCCGTCGCCCGCGCCGATGACGAGCACGTCCCGGATGCCGGGATTCACGGCCATGGCCGGGTGGACGATCATCTCGTGGTAGATGAACTCGTCCTTCTCCGTGAGCATCATATAGCCGTCGAGCGTCAGAAAGCGGCCGAAGTCCACGGACTCGAACACGTCGATGCGCTGAAACGGGCTGACCGCCGTAAACAGCTGCTTGTCGGTCCGTATCGCAAACTGAACGTTTTCCGTGTGCTTTTCCGAAAACCACAGTTCCATAATAACCCCCATTTCTATCGGCTGCTTCTCTGCGCCTGAGGCGGAGAGAAATCAAAGTATTGCCGGTTCGCGCCGATTTTACGCTAACAGCCGTCCTTCACGACGTTTAAGCGGTCGGCGCCCAGGTCCTCCGTACCGGTGAGGAAACAGCCCTTTTCCTTTGCGTAGAGGATATAGTCGATAATCTTCCGCGTGACCCGCTCGCCCGGGGACAGGATGGGGATGCCGGGCGGATAGCTCATGACGGTTTCGGCACAGACCCTGCCCAGGCTGTCGCGGAGCGAAACGGAGCTTTTTTCCGAATAAAAGGCCTCCTGCGGCGTCGTGACGACCGTGGGAGAGATGTACTCATAATCGAGCATCCCCGCCCTGTCCTTCTTATAGAGCCGACGGATATCCGACAGGGCGCTCACCAGTCGCTCGATGTTTTTGGTCGTATCCCCGACGGAGATATAGGCCAGGAAATTGCCGATATCCCCGAATTCGGCCTGTATGTCGTATTCGTCGCGCAGGATCTCGAAGACCTCGACGCCGGCCAGGCCGATGCCGAGCGTATAAACGGAGAGCTTTGTGGCGTCAAAGTCAAGGATCGTGTCGCCGTTTGCAAGCTCCTTGGAATAGGCGTAGTAGTCCCCGATCCGGTTGATCTCGTCGCGGGCGTACTGCGCCATGTCCATAACCGTTTTAAAGATAGCCGGTCCGTTTAAAGCCAGGTTCTTGCGCGAGATGTCAAGGCTTGCCAGAAGCAGGTAGGAGCCGCTCGTCGTCTGGGTGAGGTTGATGATCTGCCGGACGTAATGCGCGTTCATGTTTTTGCCCATGAGGAGAATCGAGCTCTGCGTCAGGGAACCGCCGGATTTGTGCATGCTGACGGAGGCCATATCCGCGCCCGCCGCCATGGCCGATACGGGCATGGCCTCGCCGAAGTAAAAATGGGTGCCGTGCGCCTCGTCGGCAAGGACCTTCATGCCGTGCCGGTGCGCGATGTCGGTGATGGTCCGGATGTCCGAGCAGATACCGTAATACGTGGGGTTGTTGACAAGGACGGCTTTTGCGTCCGGGTTATCCAGGACGGCCCTTTCCACGTCGGCGACCGACATCCCCAGCGCGATGCCGAGCGTCTTGTCGGTCTGCGGGTTTATATAGACGGGCGTCGCGCCGCACAGGATGAGCGCGTTGATGACGCTCGTGTGCACGTTGCGCGGCAGGATGAGCTTGTCGCCCTTTTTACACACGGACAGGACCATCGCCTGTACCGCCGACGTCGTCCCGCCCACCATGAAAAAGGCATGATGCGCGCCGAAGGCCTCGGCCGCCAGCGCTTCCGCCTCGGCGATGACGGTCATGGGGTGGCACAGGCTGTCTAGCATCTTCATGGAATTGACGTCGACGCTCATGCATTTTTCGCCCAGAAAATCGGTCAGCTCTCGATTCCCACGCCCGCGCTTGTGGCCGGGCACGTCGAAGGGCACGATGCGCTGCTTCTTGACGCTGTCGAGCGCCTGCATGATCGGCGTCCTGTTTTGATCCAGCACAACCGGCTCCTTTCCCTGCGACATTACGTTGCCCGCAATAGCTGCGAGCGATCAGTACACGTTCATGGCGCTGAAGATTTCGATCATTTCTTTTCGTAAAAGATTGCTGATCTGAAGCCGCGTTTTCGGCGGCAGCTCGTAGACGTCCGCGTTGAAGAGATAGTTCTGCAGGTCGATCTCCTTGATCAGCATTTTCGTGTGGAAGAGATTGGCCTGATAGACGTTGATGTCGACCGTGTCGTATTTTTCCAGCGTCTCCCTGTTGATGTAGTCCTGGATCGAGGTGATCGTGTGGTCTATAAACAGCTTCTGGCCGTCCATATTCCGGGTGAAGCCGCGGACCCTGTAGTCCATTGTTATGATGTCCGAATCGAAGCTGCCGATGAGAAAATCGAGCGTCGAAAGCGGCGTGATCGCGCCGCATGTCGCCACGTCGATATCGACGCGGAACGTGGCGATGGCGTTGTCCGGGTGATATTCCGGATACGTATGGACGGTGACGTGGCTCTTGTCGAGATGCGCGACCACCGTGTCGCCGCTGCTTCGCTCGAGCTGGGACGGCTCGGCGATGAGAA
>CAYMLM010000104.1:0-9479 GCA_964391385.1 uncultured Papillibacter sp. | reverse complement strand
ACTTCAATGCCGAGACACAGCTCAGCCAGCTGGATCAGTACATTGCCATGGGCGTTGATGCTGTGGCCTGCATGCTCGTCGACCCGGGTATGGCCGGCGTCATCGTCGAGCGCTGCAACGAGGCCGGCGTCGTCCTGATCGGCGAGACCACGCAGTACCTCGACAGCGAGGGCAACCTGCTCGTCCCCTGCGACTATCTGGACGGCTACACGGTCGGCAAGAAGGAAGCCCAGTGGATCGTCGACAATTACGAACGCCTCGGATTTGATCTGTCCGACCTGAGCAACGTCGGCTATATTTACATAACCGACACCACCTTCCCCGAGATGCAGCCGCGCGTGGACGGCGCCTACGAAGTTTGGATGGCGGCCTTCCCGGATTTCCCGCAGGATCAGATGTACTGCGCCGACCGCTCCGCCGACAGCGGCAGCAACATGGAGGCCGGCTACAACCAGACCGCGGCCATCCTTACGGCGCATCCCGAGATCGAGACTTGGATTGTCGTGTCCTTCCAGGAGGATTACGCGTCCGGCGCCTGCCGCGCGATTGAGGACCAAAACCTCGTCGACCAGACCATACTGGTCAGCGCCGGCGGCGAGAACGTCATCCCCGAGTGGGACAGCGGCATGACCAAACCCTGGTACGCAGCCTGCTACTTCACCGGATACGACAGCGCCATCATCGCCACCACCGCCCTCATTAAAATCATCCGCGAGGGCGTGGCTCTCGAGGACGTGTACTCGAACAAGGCCCCGGGCCAGAAATACGGCTACGACACGTTCAGCGGCGAGATGATCGCCTTCGACAACTACAAGGAGCTCATAGCCCAATAACTGCGCGCGCAATCACGATAACAGGCCCGAGCGAGGATCCCGACAGGAATACGTAAGATAGAGATTCCGCCCCGTGCGCATTCGGCTTTCGCCGCATTATACGGGGCGGAATTCTGGATTTTCTTATCGCGCTTATAGGCCATTGAGCATGTCGTCTCCGTTAACCGGCAATCCTGTGAAATACTCAAGGCGGATCGGGGAGATATTAAATGTACACACAGCCGTATCCAAATTTGTTCAGACCGCTGAAGCTGCGCGAGCTTACGCTGAAAAACCGGATCATGTCCGCCCCGACTATGATATTCCGTATGCCGGACGGCAAGCCGGACGATTATCAAACGTATTTGTCTACCGGTACGTCTTGTACGCAAGCTGGAAAAATTGGGCCTTGCTGTCATTACCGGCGCGAAATGCACGCAGGTGACGGAAGAAGGCGTTCAATATATAAAAAACGGAAAGGAGCGCCTGGCCAGGGGCGGCACAATTTATTACGCTGTTGGAATGGAGCCCGACGAGCAGCCGTATTTCGACCTGTACGATAAGGCGCCGGTTGTACAGCATATAGGCGACTGCATGAAATCCGGCAAAGTCGACGGTGCGATCCATTCCGGATATTTTGCCGCGTTCGACGTCGGCGTTATGTAAGAAAGGATGAAGTCATGAATTCGATCAAATTGACAGATGAAGAAAAACGGATGCTCCAGGGCGAGGACGGTTACATCCCGCAGATCTGCATGCAGTATCTCGTGGAAATGTGCCAGATTGCCGGCGCGGAGCGTCTGGTGGACCTGGATGGTACGGGCGATATGCATACGCCGGGAAATCAGATCTCACCGTTTTACGGGTTTTCCTATGAACAGCTCGAGGAGCTTGTCGCGTCCGGCGCGCACTTCAAGATCCCGACGTTTGCCGACAAGTCCCCGTTCCCGGAGCAGGCGCCGATCCATGGCTGGGAAAACTGCAATATCTGCGCCTACCAAAATCCGGATGACCGGCACGACGACCCGGCGTTTCACAACAGGGCGCTGCATGAGGATTTCTTCAACCTGTACAGAAAAATGGGCATGCTGACGTCGCATTCCTGCGCCAATTATCTCACCATGACCTACCTTCCAACGGTGGGGCAGCACTGCTCGTGGTTCGAAAGCTCTCAGCTGCCGTACTGCAACGCCACGCTCGGCGCCCGCACGAATTTTGACGGCACCTTCGCCACCTGCTTTTTAGGCAAGGCCCCGTACTACGGCATGCACGTCACCGAAAACAGATACGGCACCGTCCTCGTCAAAACGGAGCGCCTGATACAGACAGATATGGAATGGGACGTTTTCGGCTTCGCCGTCGGCGCGGACGTCCGCCTCGACGTACCGGTCCTCACGGGGACGGCAAAGCCCACGACGACGCAGTACCAGAAGCTCAATTCCGCAATCCACACAGGCGGCGGCGTGAGCATGTACCACATCCCCGGCTCGACGCCCGAAGCGCCGACGGTCGAGTGGGCGCTGGGCGGAAAAAAAGCGAAGCGCGAGACAATGATCGGCGAAAAGGAGCTGAAAAACGCGTACGATACGCTCAACTACCACACCACGGACGTCGTCGACATGGTCTATCTCGGCTGTCCGCATTTAAACCTCGTCGACATGATGCTGCTGGCGCGCAAGCTCGAAGGCAAAAAGTGCAAAATCCCGCTGTGGATCATGACAAATCCGTGGCTGTACGATATCGCGAAAAATCTGGGCTATGCCAAAATCTTTGCCGACTCCGGAGCGTTTTTGATGTCCGGCGCGTGCCTGGCCGCGATGGGCGCGGTGCCTGAGGGCGTAAAGACCGTCGCCGTAGACACGGCGAAGCAGGCCTATTACGTCACCGGGTGCTACCCTGACGACGGCAACAGGCTCGAGCTCTGCTACGGCACAACGGACGACTGCATCGACGCGGCGCTGACGGGCAAGTGGCACGGGGAATGGAGGTAAAACATGAAAAAGATCAGAATCAAGGGCCGGACCGAATTTCCCGGCTGTGTGGAAGCGGAGGCGCTCGTCTCCCCGATGCCCCTCCAGGGGTTTGCCAACGTCAAGCCGGAACGCGGATACACGACGGAGCGCAACCATCCCCTCTTCAGGGTGCCCTACACGGGAAAGGTGCTCGTTTTCCCGTCGCCGCGCGGCTCGGGCGGCTTTATGATGTACGGCTTCGGGCCCAAAAAGCCCGCCGCGTTCATCCACACGGAATCGAGCTCGCTCAACGTCCTTGCCGCCCTGTCGGCGCATATCCCGGCCATGACGGATTTTGAGGAGGACCCCATGCAGTATATCGAGACGGGCGACCTGGTGCTCGTCAACGCCGACGAGGGTTACATCGAGATCACGAAAAAAGACTGACGACGCGCGCGACCTCAGCGCCGCCCACCCGGAATGATCTCAAAGCTTTATGAAAGAGGTGCGCATTATGTACGATCTTTTCAACATGGACAAAATAACCAGACACTTCGGAGTCCGTCAGACCATTTATCAGGGCAGCGGCTGCATCCGCGTTATCCCCGATATCCTGAAAGCGGAGGGTTGGAAAAGAGTTCTCCTCGTCGCGGGCCCCACGTTTTTGAAGCTCGACGCCTGCAGGAAGCTGGAGGCGATGCTCAAGGACGGCGGCTTCGAATACAGGATCTTTTCGGATATCCGGCCCAACCCGACGGCGGAGGACGTGGAGAAAGTCGGCCTTCCCATGTACAGGGAGATGAAGGCGGACGTCCTGCTCGCGGTCGGCGGCGGCAGCACGCTCGACAGCGCAAAGGGCATCGCCATCATCGGCGATTCGGACAAAACCATCTTCGATATCGCGGGCGTCATGGGCACGTACGATCCCTATAAGCCGCTGCCCTGGAAGACGTATCCCATGATCGCCGTCCCCACGACGTGCGGCTCGGGCAGCGAGGTCATCCACAACGCCGTCATCAGCGAGGCCGACGGACACAAGCTGGTGCCGATGCACGACGCCATCCTGCCGGCATACGCCGTCTGCGATCCGGACCTGCTGGCCACTCTGCCGCCCCATGTCGCGGCTGCGTCGGGCATGGACGCGCTCGTCCAGGCCATCGAATCTCTCGTGAGCCGGGCCGCAAACGACTTCTCCCGGACCATGAGCTTCCGCGCGATCGAGCTCATGGGGCCCATCCTCGTCAAATACTATCACAACCGCGCCATCACGGAATACGCCAACGCGATGAGCCTGGGGTGCATGTACGCCGGCTTCGCGTGGAATACCGCGTTCCCCGCCCAGGTGCACGGGTCCAACCACCCCATCACGGAAATACTCGACATCTCGCACGGGGAGGCCTGCGCGATTCTTCTGCCGTGGTTTGTCGAGTGGAACGGCGAGGTCTGCCGGGAGGACTTCTGGAAAGTCCATAACCTCATGTATCCGGGCCAGGCCGTTTGCTACGAGGATTTCGACATCCCCATGCTCGTCGGGAAGCTCATCCAGCTCAACCGCGACCTCGACATCCTGGGCAACAAGACGATGGCCGACTACGGCTGCACGGAAGAGCTGTGCGGGGAAATGACGGCTGGCTTCAACGACGCCAATCCGTTTTTCCCGAGAACGACCTCCAAGGCCCAGATGCGCGACGCCTTTATCCGGGTCATGAACGGGGAGTATTCGTAAGGACTTTCGCCGGACCAGTGCGGCACATCGGCTATATAGAACACAAAGACCCGTGCAGATACCCGATTGAGATATCTGCACGGGATTTTTGTTATATGCGGCGCCTTAACCGGCGCGCGGCCATTGTGCCGCGGGACTTTAAGAGGGCGGAATACCCGGGCCCGGGCCGCGTATGTATTTGAGGAACCAAGAGCGCAGCCTGCGCGCTTCGGCATATTCGCGTATACAACCGGAAATGATGAAATCGCGGATATGAAAGCGAAGATGCATGTGCGGGGGGATCAGGCTTGAAATCCGGTATAAGAGAATTTTTCAGTTTGAAGGAACTGGGCCGGACACTGGCCGCCGTTGCCGGCACCCTGATATTTGCCCTGGCCGTCAATCTGCTCATCGTCCCGGCCGGCGTGTACAGCGACGGCCTGATGGGCATCTGTCAGGTGATACGGACCGTGCTGGCGCGGTATCTGCGTTTGGATTTGGGCCGGTACGATATCGCGGGCATCATATACTATATCGTGAACATCCCGTTGTTTTTTGTGGCCTACAAGTCGATGGGGAAGCTGTTTTTCATCAAAACGATGATCTGTTCCGTCTCGATGACGCTCTTTCTCCTCGTCATCCCGATCCCCTCGGAGCTGATTATCAGAAACGATTTGCTGACAACCGTTTTGATCGGCGGTATCGCCTCCGGCTTTGGGATCGCGTTGATTCTTATCATGGGCGGCTCGAGCGGCGGCATCGACATCGTTGGCCTGTATTATGTAAAATACAAAAGACGCTCGAGCGTCGGGTCCGTCGCGCTGGCTGTCAATACGGTATTATACAGTGCTTGTTTTCTGCTGTTTGATATAACGACCACCGTGTATTCCCTGATCGTCGCCGTCGCCAGCTCCATTACGATCGACAGGCTGCACGCGCAGAATATCAACGTCGAGGTCACGATCATCGCCAGGAGCAATGCGGAGCTTCAGGCTGCTCTGATGGAGAGGATGGGGCGGGGGATGTCCAAGTGGCTCATTACCGGGGCCTATTCAAACGAAAGCCTCGAGGTTTTATATATTATTCTCTCAAAATACGAAGTCAGCCAGCTGAGGCAGCTGGTGCGCAGATACGATCCGGAGGCTTTCGTCGTCGAAAACGAGGGCGTACGCGTGTACGGCAACTTCGATAAGAAGGTATGACCGGGATGAAACCGGACATTAATCGCTTTCTCTCAACAAAAGAGCCGTCGGCCAATTCCGCGGCTTACGGCTCTTTTGGATTTCATTTTCTTATGTACCCTCGGTTTCAAGCGGGATGCCGTTGATCTCCGCGTCGTCGCCGAGCTCGATCTCCAGGCACTTTCTTCCCCGGGCGTTGATGACCTGCCGGACGGACCGCAGATCCTCCAGGTTGATATGGATGTCGGCCACGCCGCTGCTCAAACGCAGGGACGGCGCGCCGCCGTCTCCGACGAGACTGGCGGCTTTGAATACATAGCCCTTTTCCGCCGTCTGTTCATACGCGTCCTCAAAGCCGCCCAGCTCGCGAAGGCCGCTCTCCTCGAAGATATCCCGGAGCTCCGCGGCGCCGAGGGTGACCGGTTCGTCGCCGTCTTCGCTGCCCTCGAGTCTTTCGCGGACCGCGTCGTATACATTTTTCAGGATCTCGGGTTTGATTCTGTCGCCGCTGACGCGCCGGAGGAGCTCCTCGAAACGTTCCTTTTCCTCTCCGGCGGTGAGCTCGCAGCGGCAAAAGAGGACGTTTTCAAGCAGGTCGTCGTTCCGGACATTCGCCTTTGACGTGTAGTAGAGGATCTTGTTGACGTCCGAGCCGAAGTCGCCGATGGCCGGATACATGAAGCCCTCGAGCGGCCCGGGGAAATGGATCTCCTTATTCAAGGTGGATTTCAGCTCAAAGTGCTCCGTGGCGGCATCGTAAAAGAGTCCGCGCTTTGTATCGTCAGCCTTGCTGACGCTGCAGAGAAGGAATCCGAAGCCATAGGACGTATCGTCAAAGCCGTCGAGCGATTCCTCAGCGCATGCGCGGCTTTTTTTGCCGGCCGGTTTATTGTACTTGCCTTTGACGAAGGAGACGACGATATCGGTTTCGTACACGAAATGCGCGGCGAGCCTTGCTATGAAGTCGTTGCAGCGCGCCGCAAATTCCTTTTGCCCGGCAGCCAAAAGCTGCCGGCACAGGGCCTGCCCCTCGTTTTCGGCGCTGCCGGTATCAAAGCAAAGCTCGAAAATTTTGGCATTGAGTCCGCCGGTCAACAGCTTTTTAAAGCCGCCGAGGTAAATCTCCTGTTCCGCCTCGCCTTTCCCGTCAAACGAGGCGAGCTCGGCGTGCAGGATGCTCTGGTTGTCCTTTTTGACATAAGCCGTATAGAGTTCCTGGAGATCCAGACAGATGCTGCCGGTCTTGAATTGCCTTCGAAACGCCGATAGATCCTTTTTGTTCATGATGATAAATGCTCCCAACTGCGTTTTAGTGTCAGGAATCATCTTACTATATAAAGGGCGCCATAATCAATCCTTCGGCGGATTTTTATACCGGGCACAGGATGGCGCCGGCTCATTTCGCGAAGCGGCTGCCGAATGTGTTGACATTTCAAATCGTATAACGTTTAATTTATATCAGACAGCAAGACCGCCTCAGCCCGGCGTCGTTCGGCTTGACAAGCCGGGCGGGGAAGACCGGGCAGGCGCGATGACGAGGGAGGATGAACATAAATGGCAAAGGATGAACGACAAATTGTCTGCTGGGCGTCGCCGGGCTGCAAGATGTACTGCGGACTCATAGCGGAGCGCGAGGACGGCAGGCTCGTCCGGCTGAGGCCCAACCCGGATTATCCGTCCCCCAACAAGGGCTGCGCGGACCGGATGCCCCACCATATCAAATGGCTGTACAGCGACGTTCAGATCAAAAAGCCCTTAAAACGCGTCGGCGAGCGCGGCGAGGGCCGGTGGGAGGAGATCTCCTGGGACCAGGCGCTCGACGAGATCGCGGCGAAGCTTTCCGAGCTGAAGGCAAAATACGGGCCCGAGACGCTCGCCGTCACGGAGGGCACATACCGCAGCGACATCTACTGCATGCGCACAAGGTTTTTGAATCTCTTCGGCAACCCGTCCAACATCGGCTGCGCGGGGACGATCTGCCACTGCAACACAGCCGCGCTCTCGATGGCGCTTCTTGGCACGGCGCAGGGCGGCCGGCACGGGATCGACCCGAAGTGCGCCGTCATCCACGGCAACGAGATGAGCCAGACGGCGCCGCTGGCATGGGCCCGCATGAAAAAGCTGCACGACGCGGGCAACGTTAAAATTATCCTCATCGATCCGCGCAAGACCAAAATGGGCGACGACGCGGACCTGTGGCTGCGCCTCCGCCCCGGCACCGACACCGCGCTGCTGATGGGGTGGATCAACGTCATCATTCAGGAAGAGCTCTACGACAAGGAATTTGTGGAGAACTGGACATACGGGTTTGAGGAGCTGAAAGCGCGCGCGGCGGAATACACGCCGGAGAAGGTCAGCGAGATCACATGGGTGCCGAAGGACCTCATTGTCGAGTCGGCGCGCATGTACGCCGCGAATTTTCCCGCCGAGCTCAAGGATGCGTCCTCCACCGACATGCTCGGGCGCAACGCCATCCGCGTCGAGCAGGCGCGCGTGTGCCTGCGGGCGCTGACGGGAAACCTCAAGGTGGGCGGCGCGGAGACGGCGGAGGGCCCGGGGCCGATCATCGGCGGGAAGTACGCCATCCGCGATTCGATGCTGCAGATGACGGAGGCGCTGCCGGCCGGGCAGCGCAGAAAGCAGCTCGGCTCGGACCGGTTCAAGCTCATGACGTGGCCGGGCTATGAGCTGATGGCGCCGGTCTACGAGGCGACTTACGGGACGCCTTTCCCCCAGAGCGCGCACAATTTCCTCGCGGTTCAGCCGCTTATCTGGAAGGCGATTTTAGAGCGGGATCCGTACCCCGTCACGGCAAACATCACGTGGGCCAGCAACCCGCTTTTAAACGCCAGCGACACGAAGCTCATTTACAAGGCGCTCAAGAGCCCGAACCTCGAGCTGTCCGTCGTGAGCGAGCTCGTCATGACGCCGACGGCGATGCTCGCCGATTACGTGCTGCCCGCGGCGAGCAAGCTTGAAAAACCGATGTGCGAGACGCACGAGGATTTCTCGCCGACGATGAAGGTTGCGGAAGCGGCCGTCGAGCCGGTCGGCGAGCGCCGCGAGGAATACCACTTGTGGAAGGGTCTCGCGGAGCGGCTCGGCTTCGGCGAGCACTTCCCGTGGAACAGCGAGGCGGAGCTCGCCGACTACCGGCTCGCGCCCGTCGGCCTGACGTTCAAGGAGGCGGCGACGAAGGTGCACATGGTGAAAAGCGACGAGCGCTGGACGTACGACAGGATCAATCCGCGCACGGGCAAGCCGACCGGGTTTGCGACCCTGTCGGGCAAGGTCGAGCTGTACTCCAACGTGCTTGAAAAACTCGGGTATGACCCGCTGCCGTACTACGAGGAGCCGCCGATCAGCCCGTATTCGACGCCCGAGCTCGCGGAGGAGTACCCGTACATACTCATCACGGGCGGCAACTTCCGGCCGATGTTCCACTCGGAGAACAGGCAGCCCGGCCTCGGCACGCGCGAGCAGTATCCTTGGCCGATCATGGACATCCATCCCGAGACGGCTGAAAAGCACGGGATCAAGGACGGCGACTGGGTCTTTGTCGAAACGCCGAAGGGCGTCATCCGCCAGCGCGCCCGCGTGGCGGACGAGATCGACCCGCGCGTTATCAACGTGCAAAGCCACTGGTGGTATCCCGAGCTGCCGCACCGGGAACCCTGGCTCGGCGGCCTGTGGGAATCCAACTGCAACGTGCTCACGCCCGCGGACGACCCGGAGCTGTTCGACCCGGTCACGGGCGGCTGGCCGATGCGCGCGCTACTGTAGATCGGAAGAGCACACGTCTGAACTCCAGTCACCGCTCATTATCGCG
>CAYMLM010000103.1:0-9493 GCA_964391385.1 uncultured Papillibacter sp. | reverse complement strand
AGGTCGACAGCCTGTACGACGCGCTCGAAGGCATCTTCATGGGCGATACGGCGCTGTTCGTGGAGGGGACCGGCAAAGCGTTTGTCATCAACACGAAGGGCTTTGAGAACAGAGGCATAACCGAGCCGGCCAGCGAGGGCGTCATGCGCGGGCCGCGGGAGAGCTTTGTCGAGAATATGCGGTTCAACACGGCGATGATCCGCCGCAAAATCAAGAATCCCGCGCTGACGTTCGAGCAGATGGTCGTCGGCAGGCGGACGCGGACGCCCGTCAGCATCGCGTATATCGAAGGCCTTGCGCAGCGCTGCGTGATCGACGAAGTCAAAAAGCGCATGAAGGCCATACGGACCGATTCGATCCTGGAGTCCGGCTATATCGAGCAGTATATCGAGGACGCGCCCGCTTCTCTTTTCGACACCGTCGGATATACCGAAAAGCCCGACGTTGTCGCGGCGAAAATGCTCGAGGGGCGCGTTGCGATCGTGGCGGACGGAACGCCGTTTGTGCTGACGGTGCCGTATCTGTTTGTCGAAGCCTTCCAGGCGGCCGAGGATTATTATTTCAGGCCGTTTTTCACGACGCTGATGCGACTGATACGCATCATCGGCTACGCCATAACCATCCTGGGGCCGGCGTTTTACGTCGCCGTGACGTCGTTTCACCAGGAGCTGATCCCCACGAGCCTGCTCATCACGATGGCGCGCGCCAGGGAGGGCGTCCCGTTTCCGGCGTTCGTCGAATCGCTTGTCATGATCGTGACGTTTGAAATCATCCGGGAAGCCGGAATACGCCTGCCGCGCCCGGTCGGCCAGGCGCTGAGCATCGTCGGCGCGCTCGTCATCGGGCAGTCGGCCGTTTCGGCGGGGCTCATCGGCGCGCCGATGGTCATCGTCGTGGCGATTACGGCCGTAGCGGGCTTTCTGGTGCCGACGCAGTACAACGCAGCGGCCGTCCTGCGGGTCATCCTGCTTGGCCTGAGCGGCATGTTCGGCGGATTCGGCCTGACCATCGGCATCCTCGGCACGCTCGTGCACCTGTCGGCGCTCGAGTCCTTCGGCTATCCGTATCTCTCGCCGGCCGCGCCGTTTGATATGGAGGGCGCGAAAGACGCCGCGCTGCGCGCGCCGCTGTGGATCATGCTCAGCCGGCCGACGGGAATGGCAAGCGACGAGCAGCGGAAGAAATACATGGTGCCGCCCGTCGGGACGGACAAGAACGGCGAGAGTGACAAGTCATGAAGAGAATGATCAGACCGGTCCTATGCGTTCTTATTTGTGTTTCCTGCCTGCAGCTTCTTTCCGGATGCTTTGACAGCAGGGAGCTCGACACGGTCGGCATCGTCATGGGCACCGCCATCGACAAGGCTGACGCGCCAGACCGGTATAAAGTGACGGTTCAGATTGCCAGCCCGAATAAGGGCGGCTCCGAGCAAAAAGACGAGCAGACGGAAAAAGACGGCGGCGCGGGCGGCGAGTTTTTAAACGTCAGCCAATCCGGTCAGAACATCAACTTTATCATCCGGGAAATGCAGAACAAAATGAGCCGCATGATCTATATGGCGCACAGCCAGGCCATCGTGTTCGGGGAGGAACTGGCCAGGGAGGGTGTCCGGGACTGCCTCGATTTCTTCGCGCGGGCGCCGGAAGTGCGGATGACCCAACAGCTGTTTCTGGCGAAGGGAAAAGCCTTGGATATTCTGGACGTGAAGCCGGAGTTTGAAAGCATGCCCTCCACGGTGCTGACAAAAACGCTTGAGGATCAAAAGCTCACCTCCGAAGCGCCGATTGTGACGATGTACGATTTCTTAAGCAACCTGATCAGAACAACAAAGTGCCCCGTCTTGCCGATCGTCGTTATCGTGGAGGATGACGGGCAGCAGCGGCTGAAGGTCGACGGCTGCGCCGTGTTCAAGGACGACCGGATGGTCGGCGAGTTTGACGAAGCGCAGACCCGGGGCCTGCTTTTCATTGAGGACAAGGTCAAGACGGGCGTCATGAACCTGACGGTCGACGGGGCCCGGGTCACGGCCGAGATCAGGAAGGCCGGCAGCTCCGTGCGGACGGTTTTATATGAGGACGGCTCCGTCCGGTATGACGTCGACGTGGAGATGACGGTCGGGCTCGGCGACCAAACCGGCTCGATCAACTTATCGGACGCCGATAACATGCCCAAGTTTCTGGCCGTTGTTGAACAGGCCGTCAAAAATGAGATCCAGAGCGCCGTCGACCAGTCGAAAACGCTGAGCGCCGACGTCTTCGGCTTCGGGGAATATATCGGCCGCAAATATCCGGACCAGTGGAAGGACATGAAGGACAGCTGGGACGCGCTGTATCCGAACGTTGCGGTAAACATTTCGGTCAAAGTCAGGGGAGACGGCAGCGGGTCTATCTCTGAGCCGCTCATAGCCGAGGCGTCGGGATAGGGCGCGCCGTCCGATCACAGGCAGAGAGGATAGGATAGTCCAGCGTATGAACAAAGCCATACCGTCCAACCAGCTCGCGTATTCGGCCGCGGCGTTTATTATGGCCGCAGTTCTGCTGACGAGCAATCTGTACCAGTTTGCCGGAAACAGTTCCTGGGTTTCGGTACTCATCGGGTTTGCCGTCAGCCTCCTGATCGTCGGCCTGTACGGCCGGCTTACAAAACGGTACCCCGGGATGAGCCTGCCTCAGATCAACGGCGCCGTATTCGGCAGGGTCGCCGGCAAAATCGTGACTGTTTTGTATATATTCTACTTCCTTTCGCTTGCCGTGCTCAACACGAGAGACCTCGGCGATTTCATCGCCAGCTCGGTCCTGCGGCAGACGCCGCGCACGCTTATCTTCATCGTTTTTATCCTCTTGTGCGCGTGGGCCGTTCGCAAGGGGCCTGTCAACATGACGCGCTACGCTTTTCTGGCAACGGCCGTCTCCATCGGGGCGGTTTTAACCAATACGCTGTTCCTGGCCGACAAATATAACCCGCAGAACCTGCTGCCGGCCTTCACGCTCCCGGCCCGGAATTATCTGATCGGCGCGCACATCGTGACGATGCTGCCGTTTTGCGAAATTCTGGCGTTTACGATGTTCATACCCCACATGTACCGCCCGCCTGAATTCGGCCGCGCCATGCGCAAAGGCCTGATCATCGCCGCCGTCATGCTGCTTATAGTCGTGCTTCGGGATACGGTCGTGCTGGGAAAGTTTATCACGGTCCTCTCGATGCCGTCGTATGATTCAGCGCGCTATATCAATATCGGCGACGTGTTGACCCGGGTGGAGATCATCTACGCCATCGTGCTCGTCGCGCTCTTGTTTTTCAAGGTCAGCGTCGTCTACTATGCCGGCGCGTCCGGGCTCAGGCAGCTGTTCGAGACGCAATCCTACCGGCCGTACGTCTATATCCTCGGCGCGCTCATCTGCCTCTACGCGGCGGCCAGCTTCCCGACCAATTCGGAGCACGTCAGATGGAGAATGACGACGGCGGCCACGTTTTCGACTTTTTTCATCCTGGTGCTGCCGCTCCTGACGCTGCTCGTATCCCTGATCCGCGAAGGCGTTTCGACGAAGGAGAAGGTATCCGGAACGCAATAGAACGCTTCCGGCGGCCTGAAGCGCGCTAGCGGGAGAACGTTTGGCCGGCCTATAGGGAAGGGAGGACACGCGGCAATAAACAAAACCATTTCTACCAATCAGCTTGCGTACTCCGTCACCGCGTTCATGCTGGCGTCCACCCTGCTTGTGAGCAATCTGTACAGATTTGCGAAAAACGATGCCTGGATATCGGTTCTCATCGGTTATGCCGCGAGCTTTTTGATCCTCGGCATCACCATCTCGCTGACGAGACGGTATCCGGGACTGGGCCTGTTTGAAATCCACAACGCCGTCTACGGCAGAGCCGTCGGCAAAGCCGTTTCGGCGCTGTACGTGTTTTTCTTTGTCTCTCTGGCCATTTTCAACACACGGGAACTCGGCGAATTCACGAGCGCCTTCGTGCTCAGGCAAACGCCGGTCAGTATTATACTCATCGTTTTCATCGCCGTGTGCGCCTGGGCCGTGCGGAAAGGGCCCGTGAATCTGACGCGCTACGGCTTTTTTACGGCGGCCGTCACGCTCACGGCCATTGTGACCCTTACGCTGCTGCTGGCTAATAAATACCAGCCCCGGAATCTGGCGCCGGTTTTAACGCTGCCGGCCCGTAATTACCTGATCGGCGCGCACATCGTGACGATGATCCCGATCGGCAACATCGTTGTTTTCTCAACGTTCATACCGCACATGCGCCGGCCGCGCGATTTCGGCCGCGCCATGCTGAAGGGTATGACGCTCGGCGCCGCGGCACTGCTCGTCATCGTGCTCAGAGATACGGTCGTCCTGGGCAAGTTTATAACCTTTTTCACGAGGCCGTCCTATTATTCTGTACGTTATATCAATATCGGAGACGTCCTGACCCGAGTCGAGATCGTCTACGCCACGGTCCTTATAGGCGTGCTGTTTTTCAAAGTCAGCGTCCTCTATTATTCCGCCGTGTCCGGACTGTCGCAGACGTTCGGTCTCAAGTCTTACCAGTCGTTTGTCTATATCTTCGGCGCGCTGATCTGTATCTATGCGGCGGCCAGCTTCCGGTCGGTGGCGGAAAACGTGCAGTGGAAAATGACGGCCGCGCCGATGTTTTCAACCTTGTATATCATCGTCCTGCCGCTTCTGACGCTGCTCGTGTCAATGCTCCGCAAAGGCGTCTCGGAGAAAGCGGACTTATCAAAAATGCAGTGATTCCGGCATTCCTGCCGGCTTGCTGCACGCTCTGGGAGTGATCGAATGGTTCTTTTGGTCATCGTCATATTTACCCTGCTGGCGCTCGCGGATTTTCCTCAGCTGGTTCAGGACAAAAAATGGAAGGAGGTCACGCTGCTGGGCGGTTTATACGCGGCGGTGCTCGCGCTCGCGCTGTCGAGCGCACTCGGCGCGACGCTGCCGAGCCCCTATGTTGGCCTGCAGAACCTCATCGCCAATGTGCTGCATCTGGGGTATCCGAAGCCGTAGCGTCAGCGTTTTCGGCTGGAGATGACGATACGCGGCGACTTCGGCGTAAAGTTCAAATGAACAGAATAAAACCCCTGTCCTGCGCTAAAGCGTGACAGGGGTTTTCAGACCGGACGGCGGACCTTCCGCCGCGGCGTCGCTTACACCAGGTTGATCGACAGCGCCTCCTCCATATTGTACAGGCCCTTTTCCTTGTTCATCAGCCACTTTGCCGCGTAGATCGCGCCCTGGCCGAAGGCGGCCCTGCTGATCGACTCGTGCTCAAGCCGGATCGTCTGGTGCGGCAGGCCGAAGATGACCTCGTGCTTTCCGACGATGCCTCCGACGCGTATCGAATTGACGCACCTGTTCTTGTCGAGCCCCAAATCCTCGGCGATCCGCAGGGCCGTGCCGGAGACGTCCTTCTTGTCCCTGAAATGCTCCTCCACGATCTCGATGTCCGCGTGCGGCGCGATCCGCTGCAGCACCTTCGAGGCCGCGATCAGAAAGTTGATGCCCAGGGTGATGTTGGGCGAGTACAAAACGGCTGTCTGCATGCCCAGCTCGTTGAGGTGCTTTAAGTCCCCGGGCTCGTAGTTGGAGATTGCCGAAACGATCCGGGTTCCGTATTTTACGGCGTTCCTGTACTCGTCGACGGAGCCGGAGGCTGAAAAATCAATAATCACATCCACGCGGTTGTCGCCGTAGAATCGTTCGAGGTCCGTATGCGCAAGGGAGACTATCTTTCCCTCGCTGGACTCATATCCCAGCAGATGGCTGGCGTATTCGCCCTCGTTCTTTGACGATTTCCTGAACACCCATTTCAGCCGGCACTGCTTGTCCAGTATGATCTCATTGGCCACAATCGAGCCGGTCCGGCCGAAACCGAATAATCCCACGGTAATATTCATGCGCTCCCTCACATTTCTAAATATGTTGTCCGGCCGTTATGCAGCGATAACTTTCCGCAGAGATATTATACCATAACCTGACCTTATAGTCTCATGTTTTCAGGCATAAATATATACGGGTATCCGTCGCGGATTTGATATCCGCCCTTGGCGGCCGTATGAAAAATGATCTGTTAAAAGGATTGCGCGCATAACCTTTTTATGCTACAATCTGGCTATTGGCTGTACCACAGCACAGATCGGAGGACTCATGGAGCACAAGTTTACAAGAATCGAGATGAAGAGCCTGCGCGAGCACGCCGCGCATGAGATCGAGCGCAGGATATTTTCGGGCGAGCTGAAGCCCGGCGACCGGCTTCCGCCCGAGAGGGAGCTCGCGGCGGCCATGGGTATAAGCCGGGCTCTTTTGAATTTTGCGGTCAAAGACCTGGAGGCCAAGGGCTTTTTGCGCATCGTGCCGCGGCACGGCGCGTATGTGATCGACTACAAGCAAAAAAGCACGCCCCAGATGCTCATGTCCCTCATTGAGCACAGCCGGGATAACGTCGACAACACGCTGTTCGCCGACCTGCTTGAAACGCGGCGCCTGCTCGAGCGTGAGAGCACCCGGCTGGCGGCCGGGCGCGCCACGCCTGAGGAGCTTGCGATGCTGCGCGCCTGTCTGGACGGGATGACCGCCTGCAGGACGGCGGACTGCTTCGCTCAGGCCAACTACGGATTCCATCACGTGCTGACGACGGCGTCGGGGAATATCGTATACGCCATGATTCTCCGTTCCTTCGAGGACGCGATCGTCTGGTATCTGACCGCTTATTTTACAACGGAGCAAAGGCGGCGCGTTTCCGTGGAGCAGCACGAGCAGCTGCTCGGCGCGCTCTCCCGCGGGGATGCCGCGGGCGCGGACACGGCGATCCTCGCCATTTTTGCGGAGGGCATCGGCACGCTCAAAGAGTTGTTCAGGCATTGAAAAAACGCGGCGGGACTGACTCCCGCCGCGTAAAAATATAAAAAGGAGGCTTTGCATGGAAACGGGAAGATTTGACGGGCGCTATGACGCGGTCGTCGTCGGCGCGGGCAACGGCGGCCTGGCGGCGGGGGCCGTCCTGGCAAAAAACGGCCTGAGGACGCTGGTCCTCGAGAAACACAGCAGCCCCGGCGGCTTTGCGTCCAGCTTTGTCCGCGGCCGGTTCGAGTTTGAGGCGGCGCTACACGTCCTCGCCGATTACGGACCGTCGGACGGCCGCGGCAACCTCGGCCGGTTTTTCGACGAGCTGGGGCTGGACGTGGAGTTCGTGGAAGCGCCGGAGGCCTACCGGCTCATCACGACGCGCGATCCCGAGGGAAACCTGGACGTCACGATGCCCATGGGGATCGATGCCTACATCGACAAGATGGAGACATATGTGCCGGGCTCCCGCGCGTCCGTGACCCGGTATCTCGCCGTCTGCAAGGAGATCTACGAAGCGCTGCAGTATCTGGGAAAAAACAGGGGGAACGTGGACCGGAAAACGCTGCTCCGCGATTACGGCAACTTCGTGCGCACGTGCGCCGCCACGCAGCAGCAGGTGCTCGACGCCGTACGTATGCCGAAGAAGGCGCAGCGGATTCTCAACGCCTACTGGACGTACCTCGCCGTGGACATGGAGCGCATCAATTTCACGATCTTCGGCGTCATGATATACGCGCTGCTCGAAAAGAGCGCGTATATCCCGAAGCTGCGCTCGCACGAGATCTCCATGGCGCTCGAGGAGAAGATCCGGGAATTCGGCGGCAGGGTGGTTTGCAACTGCGAGGTCGAGCGGATTTTGATCGAAAACGGCCGCGTGACGGGCGTTACGACGGCGAGCGGCGAGACCATAAAGACCTCGCAGGTGATCGCGAACGTCTCCGAGCACACGGCGTATTCGAAGCTCCTGTACCCGGCGGACGAGATCCCGCCGCGCTGCTATCAGCTGGCCAACGCGCGCACCATGGGGCCGAGCGCGCTCGTTGTCTATCTCGGACTGAACAAGAGCGCCGAAGAGCTCGGCATCACGGAGTATGAGTACCTCATCTACGACAGCATGGACACGACCGATATCTACCGCGCGTTCGACTCGCGCGGGCGCACGAAGGCGCAGGCCACGGCCTGCCTGAATCTGGCCGTGCCAGACTGCTCGCCGCCGGGCACCTGCGTCATCTCTTTTACCGTGCTCAATCAGGGCGGCCGATGGGCGGACGTCACGCCGGAGGCCTATCACGAGGAAAAGGAACGCATCGCCGGGGAGATTCTGGACGAATTCAAGCTCGCCACGGGCATCGACCTGGTTCCGTACATAGAGGAGATCGAAATCGCGACGCCCGCCACGTTCGCGAACATCAACGCCAAGTACAACGGCAGTATCTACGGCTACGAGTGCGTGGACTGGGACTCGCTGATCCCCAAGACCATGACCATCCGGGACGACGACGAGCGCCCGATCAAGGGCCTGCACTTCGTCGGCGGCTTCGCGCGCCGCTCGCAGGGCTTTTCGAGCTCGTATATGACGGGGGACGTGGCGGCGCGGATCGCGGCCGCCGAGTGGAAGGAGGCGCGGAAAAATGGCTGATAAGCTGAAGGTCAAAGTCAAGCCGCTGGCCGTCCTGGACCTGCTGGCGTTTAAAAACCTGATTCCAAAGCGCAAGAAGATGTTCGACGGCGCGTCGGCGGCGCGGCCGGCAGCATCGCCTGTTGTCAACGAGCTGGCCAAACGCCTGCATCCCGTGCGGCAGTACCTGACGGTTGCCGAGGTCACGGAGGAGACGCCGGACGTGAAAAGCTTCCGGCTCGTGCCCGACGCATCGCGCGGGACAAAGGAGCTTGCGGTTTTCCGCGCCGGGCAGTATCTGTCCGTCAAGCTCGACGTGGACGGCGAACGCGTCACCCGCCCGTATTCCATCGCCTCCTCGCCGAAGGACGCGGCGGACGGCTTTTACACCCTGACCGTCAAGCGCGCCGCCTTCGCGACAGATTACATATGGGACAACTGGACAAAGGGCGCGCAGGTCGAGGTCTCCGGGCCCGAAGGGCAGTTTTACTACACCCGCCTTCGCGACCTGCCGCAGCTTGCCGGGATCGCGGGCGGCAGCGGCATCACGCCGTTTCTCAGCATGCTGCGCGACTTCCGCGACAGGGAGTGGCCCGTGGAGTTTACGCTTTTTTACGGCTGCAACGGGACCGGGGAGATCGTCCGCCGCGCGGAGCTGGACGCGCTGGCCGCAGAGAGCGGCGGCAGGCTGACCGTCGTCTATGTCATCGCCGGCGGGCCGGCGGAACCCGGCATGGAGACGGGCTTCGTCACGAGGCAGCTCCTCGAAAAATACGTCAAGCCCGCGTCCTGCAGCTTCTTCATCTGCGGCCCGCAGGCGATGTACGCGTTTGTGGGGCGGGAGCTCTCGTTCCTATCGCTGGCGGTCAAGCAGATGCGGTTTGAGGTGTTCGGCGAGGCGAAGACCGTCGCCGCCATGGAGGGCTATCCCCAAAACGTGCCCGAGAGCTTCACGATCACCGCGGCGACGCTCACGGGAGAAACCGTGAGGATCCCCGCGCTGGCGCGCGAGACC
>CAYMLM010000102.1:0-9502 GCA_964391385.1 uncultured Papillibacter sp. | reverse complement strand
ACCTTTGCCGTGGCGACCGGCGTTTCGACCTCGAAGACCTCGACGGCGACGTCCCGCGTCGCCTCGTAGCACATGAGGGCGGCGATCTCGGAGATCAGCTCGCGGAATTCCTTGACGCCCGTGTTCTTGTCCCGGATGATCGACAGCTTGTGCTGCAGGAGGGGGTGGTCCAGTACGTGAAGAGCCATAATGACGTTCCGTTTCTCCGGCGGGAATTTTTCACGTCCGTTTCGCCGGCGAACGGACGCGTTACTTTATCCTGTCAGACGGCCGGCCCGCCGTCAACGCCGCCGGAGCGCCGCCTCTCGCGGCGCTCGCGCTCGGCCTGCGACAGGCGCAGGTAATTCGGCTTGAGCTCGCCGGGCGCGAGCCTCGGCGCGCCGAGGGCCGCGCACGCCACGCCCCAGGCGCTCTGGAGCCGCAGCAGCGCCGGCGCGAGCCGGAAGACGGCGCCGGAAGCCTCGAACGCCTCGCGGGCCAGTTCGGCGCCGTCGCCAAGCAGAAGATACGGCTTTTTTGAGGCGGCAGCCTCGGACGCCAGGTCCGTGACCGGGATGGCCCGGTCCTCCGTGAGCCGTGCAATGCGGCCGCCTTCGCAATAAAAAGACGCCGTGTAAACCTCGTTTCTCCGGGCGTCCATGACGGGGCAGACGACGGCGTCCGGCTCGGGGAGCTGGTGCGCCATCGCCTCGAGCGTCGAGACGCCGCACGCCGGCAGGTCCGCGCCCCAGGCCAGGCCGATGGCCGCCGAGACGCCGATGCGGATGCCGGTAAACGAGCCGGGCCCGTGCGCCACGGCCACGCAGTCGAGACCGCGGGGCTCCAGGCCGAGCGCGGCGAGCAGGTCCTCGGCCATTTTCATGAGCGTCGCGCTGTGGGTGAGGCCCGCGTTGAGAAAATACTGCGCGGCCAGTTTGCCGCCGTCGCCGAGGGCCACGGACGCCGCCTTGGCGGACGATTCGATCGCAAGTATTTTCATGGGTTTCCTCCCGGAAAATCGATGTCGATCCGGCGGGTGTGCTCGCCCGTTTTTTCAATGCGGACGTAAACGGTCTGAGCCGGAAGGGCTTCGGCGGCGTTTTCGCTCCACTCCGCGGCGACGACGCCGCCGCGCTCCAGGTAGTCGTCCCAGCCGAGCTCGAACAGCTCGTCCTCGCCGGTGATGCGGTACAGATCAAAATGAAACAGCGGGATCCGGCCGTCGTACTCGTTGACGATGGCAAACGTCGGGCTTGTGACGCGCGAGGCGATGCCGAGACCTTCGGCCAGGCCGCGCACGAAGGCGGTTTTTCCCGCGCCGAGCTCCCCGGAGAGCGCCGCGACGCCGCCGCGCCCGAGCATTTGCGCCAGCCGCTTGCCGGCGGCTTCCGTTTCAGATTCGCTGCTGCTGTAGATCGTCATGCGTTTACCTCGATAAATATAAGCCGGTCATCAGAAGTATACCACTTATGAATAAAATGTTAAAGAGTCATTTTCGTGTTTACGCGATATAAAAACAATGCTAAAATATTAGAATGGCGCAGTGTCCTTTCAGGACTGACCGTGTGTTTCGGCGTCCCTGGCGGTCTGAACACAAGGACATCAGCGCATCGTCAGATAAGGTTCAGGTTCAACACTGTAGCAGTCAGGAGCGAGACCATCCGTGAAAAAGCGTTGGGAAGCCGTTTTAAAATATATGAAGCAGTCGGACATGTTCCTGCTGGCCATGTGCCTGATAAGCACGGTCTACGGGATCATCCTGATCGACAGCGCGACGAGGCACCTGTCGAGCAGTTCGGATGTCTATACGCAGATCGTCGCGCTTTTTATCGGCCTGGGGCTCTACATTGTTTTTTCGCTTTTTGACATCGACACAATCGCCGACAAATGGAAGATCCTGTTTGTCCTGAGTATCCTGTTCATCTCCACGCTTTTTGTCTGGGGCGTGGAAGGCGATACGGGGAATAAGGCGTGGCTGCGGTTCGGGACGTTCGGCATCCAGCCCGCCGAGGTCGTCAAGATCCCGTTTACGATCATACTGGCGAAAATGATATCGGACTACAAAGAGCGGCGCACGCTCAACGCGCCGATATCGGTTGTCAAGCTCACCCTGATATTTACCGTCCTGTTTGCCCTGATTATCGTCTCGTCCAGGGACCTGGGCTCCGCGCTCATCTATCTGTTCATCATGATCGTCATGATGTACGTCGGCGGCGTCGATCTCAAGTGGCTTTTGCTCGCGGCGGCCATATTGGCGGCGGCCGTCCTGATCGCGTGGAACAGCGACCTGCTCACGCCGCTTCAGAAGGAGCGCATCCTGGCCCCGTACGACCCGACGATCGACCCGAAGGGGCTGAATGTCAAATGGCAGCCCAACAAGAGCAAGCTGGCCATCGCGTCCGGGGGCTTCGTCGGGGAGGGGCTGTTCAACGGCCCGCTGACGCAGGCCGGCGCCGTGCCGAAGCAAAATACAGACTTTATTTTCTCCGTGGCGGGGGAGGAGCTCGGCTTTATCGGCAGCTTCGGGATCATCGCGCTGCTGCTCGGCATTATCATACGCTGCTTTCAGGTGGGTATACGGTCCAACAGCAATATCGGCTTTCTCGTCTGCACGGGCATTTCGGCGATGCTCATCTTCCAGACGTTTGAAAATATCGGCATGTGCCTGGGGCTCACGCCCGTCATAGGGCTGACGCTGCCGTTTTTCAGCTCCGGCGGCTCGTCGATCATCACGCTGTACGCGGCGATGGGGATCGTGTCGGGCATCAAGATGCGGCCCAAGCCGGCGCGCTTCAGCAGAAGCTACCTGTAAAGCGGCGGACAAAGCCCGCCGACAGTCCGCAGACGACGCGCCGCAAGGCGCGTTTCGTGTCGCAAGGCGCGTTTCGTGTCGCCAGCCGCAAGGCGCGACGGAAACGATGATAAAAATCTCACTGTCCTCCGTGAATCCCGCCAGATATTCGCATTAAAAAAAGGGCGGGCGGAAAACAAAAAAGGGTTTTGTTTGAACGTGTCGTATAAAGCAAGTGAGGAGAAAAGGAGCTGGACGATGACAAACGCCAGAACAGCCAGAGAAGAGCTGGAGCGGACCGTCCTTAAGGGCGCGGCCGTCCGCGCGGCGGACTCAAAGGGCCGGGCCGTCCCGGAGCCGGAGTGCGAGGTGCGCACCTGCTTTCAGCGCGATATCGACCGCATCATCCACAGCAAGGCTTTCCGGAGGCTCATGCACAAGACGCAGGTTTTCCTGCAGCCGGAGGGCGACCATTACAGGACGCGGCTGACGCACACCCTGGAGGTCTCCCGGATCGCCAGGACGATCGCGCGCGCGCTGTCTTTAAACGAGGATCTGACGGAAGCCGTCGCGCTCGGGCACGACCTCGGGCATACGCCGTTCGGCCACGCCGGGGAGCGCGCGCTCGACGAGATCCTGTCGTTGGACGGGGGCTTCCGGCACAACGAGCAAAGCCTCCGGGTCGTCGACAGGCTTGAAAAGGACGGCCGGGGCTTAAACCTCACCTACGAGGTCAGAAACGGGATCTTGAACCACACGGACGCCTGCCTGCCGGAAACGCTCGAGGGCCAGGTTGTGCGCCTGTCGGACCGCATCGCCTACATCAATCACGACGTCGACGACGCGCTGCGGGCCGGCATCCTTGACAAGACGGACATCCCGGACGAGATCAACTGCGCGTTCGGCGACAGCCCGAGCGCCCGGATCGACACGATCATCCAGGACATCATCCGGTCGAGCGCGGGCGGCCGCATCACCATGAGTCCCGGCGTCAGCTTTGTCTTCGAGGGCTTTTACAGCTTCATGTACGGCAGCGTCTACACCAATCTGCGCGCCAAAAGCGAGGAAAAAAAGGTTTACGGGATCATCGCGGGCATCTTCGAGTATTACACGAAAAACCCGGAAGCCCTGCCGGAGGATTACGCGCGCATCGCCGGGACGGACGGCCTGCGGCGCGCCGTGGCCGATTATGTCTCGGGCATGACGGACAAATACGCCGTCTACCAGTACAGCGGGATCTTTATGCCGGAGGCGTGGCAGGTCCGGTGAGGCCGGCTGCGCGCCCCGTAAAAAAGGCGGCTCGCGTTTATACATAAATGTATAAAAACGACGTCAAAATGGTATAAATGACAAATGCAGGGCACAGGCCGCCGTTTGACGAAAATTACAAAAGTATCGGCCGGCGGCAGGACGAAATTATAACTAACAATGAAAGGAATGGACGCAGTTGGCTTTTCCCGGAACATTCCTTGATGAACTGATTCAAAAAAACGATATAGTAGATGTCGTGTCCGCCTACGTGCACCTGACGAAGCGAAGCGGGAGCAACCTGTTCGGGCTGTGCCCGTTCCACAGCGAAAAGACCCCGTCGTTTTCCGTCAGCCCGGACAAGCAGATCTACCACTGCTTCGGATGCGGGAAGGGGGGCGGCGTCGTCAGCTTCATAATGGAAATCGAAAATCTTGCCTACCCCGACGCGGTCCACTTCCTGGCCAGACGAATCGGGCTGACCGTACCGGACGACCGGGAGCCGAAAGAGGGCCGAAGCGCCCGCGCGAGGCTTTTCGAGCTCAACCGGGAAGCCGCGCGTTTTTTTTATTCCGAACTGCTGTCGGAGCGCGGGGCGGCGGCCCGGGACTATCTCGCCCGCCGAGGCATTTCAAGGGAGATGGTCACGCGGTTCGGGCTTGGGGCGGCGCCCGACGCCTGGGACGCGCTGCTGGAGGATATGACGCGGAAGGGCTACTCGAAAAAAGAACTTTTGGACGCCGGGCTCGTCAAACAGAGTAAAAAGGGAAACGGGAGCGTTTACGACACGTTCCGCAACCGGCTCATGTTCCCGGTCATCGACGTGCGGGGCGGCGTCGTCGGCTTTTCGGGCCGCGTCCTCGGGGACGGCGAGCCGAAATACCTCAACTCGCCCGACACGCCCGTCTTTGACAAGAGCCGGAACCTGTTCGCGCTCAACCTCGCGAAAAAGACGAAGTCCGGCACGCTCATCCTGACGGAGGGCAACATCGACGTCGTCATGCTCCATCAGGCCGGCTTCGACGGGGCGGTGGCCTCGCTGGGCACGTCCCTGACGGAAGCGCAGGTCCAGCTGATGTCGCGGTACGCGCCGGCCGTCGTGCTGGCCTACGACGCGGACAGCGCCGGCCTGAAGGCCGCGCAGCGGGCGATCGGCCTTGTGGAGAAAACGGGGCTCGACGTGCGGGTCCTGCGCATGCAGGGCGCGAAGGACCCGGACGAGTTCATCCGCAAATTCGGGCGGGACGCGTTTCAGGCGCTCCTGGAGCGCAGCGAGCGTCACGTGGAGTACAGGCTGCTGGCGATTAAAAACAAGCACAGCCTCGATACCGACGAGGGGCGGATCAAATATCTGGCGGAAGCCACCGGGCTGCTCGCCGCCATCCCGAACGCCGTGGAACGGGAGATCTACTGCGCGAAGGCGGCCGAAACGGCCGGCGTATCGGCGGAGGCCGTCCAGAACGAAGTGAAAAAGGCGCTGAAAAAACGCCTTTCGGAAGAGAAGAAGCGCCAGGACAGAAAGGAGCACAGCGCCGCCGTGAATATGCAGCCGGGCGACCGGACGATCCGGTACGACAACGTCTATTCCGCCGCCGCCGAGGAGGGCGTCGTGCACCTTCTGATCCAGGACGATACGCTGATGGAAGCGGCCGAAAAGCTCGGTTTTACGGACGAGGAATTTACCTCGCCGTTTCTGCAGAAAATATACCGTATCGTCCGGCGGCGGCGCGGCGAGGCGCTCGAGATCGCGCCGGCCGCGGTCCTCTCGGAGCTGGACAGGCCGGAGGCCGCGCAGCTCACGCGGATCCTGCAGCGGCCGCAGTCGCTCGCGAACGCGGAGACGGCCATGCGCGATTACATAGAAAAAATAAGAACGGAAAGATTAAAAAGAACGGCCAGGGAAGACCCCATGGCGCTTCTATACAAATACAGAGAATCGGGTTGTGGAGGAAACTAAATGGATAAGAAGAAGAAGCAGGGCGCCGAGGCCGGCGACGAGAAGACCAGGGAGCAGTATGTCGAGGACAGGCTCTCGGCGCTCATCGAGGAAGGGAAGAAAAGAGGCAAGCTCAGCGCCAAAACGCTGCTCGACGTCCTGGAGGATATGAACCTCGAGCAGGAGCAGATCGACCGCTTCTACGACACGCTCGAAAATCTCAACATTGAGACCAACGACGAGGACGACCTGGACTTCCAGTCCGTCGACGACATCACACCGGACATCGAGGAGCTCGAGGAGATCGAGACGCTCAACGAGGACGAGCTCATCGACCCGGAAACGCTCGTCGACAACTTCAGCGTGGACGACCCCGTCCGGATGTATCTCAAGGAGATCGGAAAGGTCAATCTCCTGACGGCAGAGGAAGAGATCGAGCTGGCCATGCGGATGGCCGAGGGCGACAAGGACGCCAAAAAGCGGATGGCGGAAGCCAACCTCCGTCTCGTCGTGAGCATCGCGAAACGGTATGTGGGACGCGGCATGCTCTTTCTCGACCTCATACAGGAAGGCAATCTCGGCCTGATAAAGGCCGTTGAAAAATTCGACTACTCCAAGGGCTACAAGTTTTCAACATACGCCACGTGGTGGATCCGCCAGGCCATCACGCGCGCGATCGCCGACCAGGCCAGGACGATCCGGATACCGGTCCATATGGTGGAGACGATCAACAAGGTCATGCGCATCTCGCGCCAGCTGCTGCAGGAGCTCGGCCACGACCCGACGCCGGAGGAGATCGCCGACGACATGGGCATGCCGGTCGAAAAGGTGCGGGAGATCCTGAAGATCGCGCAGGAGCCCGTGTCGCTCGAGACGCCGATCGGCGAGGAGGAGGACAGCCACCTCGGGGACTTCATCCCCGACGAGGATGCGTCCGAGCCAGCGGAGGCGGCGTCCTTCACGCTTTTGAAGGAGCAGCTGTCGGAGGTGCTCGGGACGCTCACGCCGAGGGAGGAGAAGGTCCTGCGGCTGCGCTTCGGGATCGAGGACGGGCGCACCAGGACGCTCGAGGAGGTCGGCCGGGAATTCAACGTCACGCGCGAGCGCATCCGGCAGATCGAGGCCAAGGCGCTGCGGAAGCTGCGCCACCCGAGCCGGAGCAAAAAGCTCAAGGATTTTTTGAACTGAGACAAATAGCACCGCAAGAGCCGCCCTTCGGGGCGGCTTTAAGCAGATGACTCGCCGCGTCATACGCTACGCCGATGACGCAGCGTATGGCGCTATCGCGATGCAAAATCCCTCCGTCAGGCACAGCCTGACTCCCCCTGAGCAAGGGAGCTTTCGGTTGGATGCGTCGATGCAAAAGACACTCTCAGTTTTATTAACAAAGAAAAACAAAATATTAACTATATCGCATGTAATCTGTTGTAAGATGCGGAATTGTAAGATATATTTGAAAACCGCGTCAATTTGTGATAAAATTTTTTAAAATATGTTTGGAGGATACGATGACGACGCTGGAGAGGCTAAGCGACTATATGCAGAAAGGACGCTCCGCCAAGGTCATTGAGACGGTGACGGAGGCCCTGGCGGAGCATATTCCTCCAAAAACCATACTCGAGCAGGGGCTTTTGGGCAGCATGCGCGCCGTATCCGAAAAGTTTAAAACGGACGAGGTTTTCGTGCCGCAGGTCCTCATCGCCTCGCGCGCCCTGAAGGCCGGCCTGCAGGTGCTCCGCCCGTACCTGATCCGGGACGAGACCGATTTCATCGGCGTCGTCGTCATGGGGACGGTCAAGGGCGACATGCACGATATCGGCAAAAACATCGTACACATCATGATGGAGTCGCGGGGCCTGAAGGTCGTTGACCTCGGCGTGGACGTGCCGGCCGAGCGGTTTTACGAGGCGGCCGTCGAGAACAAGGCCGACATCGTCTGCTGCTCGGCGCTTCTGACGGCGACGATGGAGGAGATGCGCCACATCGTGGAATACATGAAGGAGAAGGAGTACCGGTCGAGCGTCAGGATCATGATCGGCGGCGCGCCGGTCACGCAGCGCTTCTGCAACCATATCGGCGCGGACATCTACACCGACGACGCGGTGGAGGCGTCCGACGTCGCGTACGACTACTGCGCCAAGGTCAACGCAAAGCCGTCGTGACGTGTGTCGGCGGCCGGCCGTTCCCGAAACCGCAGAATCCCGGCAGGCTCAGGGCGCCTGCCGTTTTTCATGGAAAATGTAAACGTTGACAAAAACGTCATAGAACAGTATGCTTATGTTATAACAAAGGACAACGGAGTGAACATATGACGCCCAGGTTGCAGGAAAAATGTGAAAAATATCAGAAGCATTTTTCAGAGCTTTTGGATATCGACTGCAAAATCGTCGATGTGCCCGATAATGCTCCGCCGCGCGTTGTCAACCAAAACGAGCGCAGCTTCTGCGCGCGGTGCGTGTGCGACAGGGACAACGAGCTGCGCACGCACCTGTACGGCTGCCACGAGGCGCACCGGTGGAACGGGCGCTACGTCTACTATTGCCCGCTCGGCCTGACCTTCATCGCCGCGTCCATATCCGGCAGCTCCGGAGACCTGGCCGGCGGCCTCGTGCTCGGCCCGATCGCCATGGGCGAAACGCAGGACGTGCTGGCCGACCTGCCCGAGCCGAAGATGGCGGAGGCGGTGAAGCAGCTCAAGGAGGTCCCGCCGGAGGACGTGCAGCACATATCGGAGATCCTGGCCGCCGTGACGGCGCACATCTCGGGCGTCGAGCACCAGAAGCTGCAAAACCTCCTGTACGATCAGGAGAAGATCCTCAAGGAGATTTACGTCGCCAAGGACTACTACGAGGACATGGACTCGCAGAGCGCGGACATGCTCCTCGAGTTCGAGAAGGATCTGCGGATCGCCGTTTTGCGCGGGGAGAAGACGTCGGCGCTCCAGATGCTCAACGAGATGCTCGCGCACATTTACATCTATTCAAATTTCGACATCAGCGCCATCAAGGCGCGGCTTCTCGAGCTGCTTGTCATCCTCTCGCGGGCAACCATCGAGGCGGGCGCGGACCCGACCGAGACGTTCCGCCTGTCGGAAAACTTCATCCTCCAGATCGAGTCGTACAGCGACGTCGACCAGCTGGCATTCTGGATCTCGGACATCGTCCGGCGGTTCATCGTGCAGGCGTTCGACTTGGCGCAGGTCAAGCACTCGGACGTCGTGTTCAAGATCACGAACTACATCAAGAAAAACTGCGCGGAGAAGCTCACGCTCGATTCGCTCGCGAAGGAGGTCTACCTGTCGAAGTCCTACCTGTCGAGCATCTTCAAGCAGGAGACCGGCATGAGCCTCACATCGTACATCACGAAGGTCCGCATCGAAAAGAGCAAGAAGCTGCTTTTGGAGGACTGCATCAGCCTCGCGATCATCTCCAGCCAGTGCGGCTTCAAGGACCAGAGCTACTTCACGAAGGTCTTTAAAAAGGAGACCGGCGTGTCGCCCAAGCGCTACCGCAACAACTACTTCGGCGACGCCGGCAAAAAAGCGATAT
>CAYMLM010000101.1:0-9592 GCA_964391385.1 uncultured Papillibacter sp. | reverse complement strand
ACGGCGTTTGACAGGTTGACCGATCTCGTGCCCTTAACCATCGGTATCCGTACGCAGTACTCTTTATTGCTTTTCAGCAGGGCTTCCGGTATGCCGGCGCTCTCCTTGCCGAACAGGATAAAGTCGTCGGGCCCATAGCGGATATCGCTGTATCTTTTCACGGCCTTTGTCGTGGCCATGACGACCTTCGGATTGCCGTTTTGCGCCAGGAAATCCCGATAGCCGTCATAGACGCGCAGATCGATGTCCTGCCAGTAATCGAGGCCCGACCGTTTGATCTGCTTTTCCTCCAGGCTGAAGCCGAGCGGCTTTATGAGATGCAGGGACGTGCCCGTCGCGACGCACGTCCGGCCGATATTCCCGGTGTTGAACGGTATTTCGGGTTCCAGCAGCACAATGTTCATACGGTTACCTCACTTTATCATTAAAGCACAATTTGTCCTTTTTAGATATATGCAAATCACATAAAACTTGGATCCCGCCTCCGTTGCGTCAGATCAACGGGGCGGGACTTCTGATTAACAATATAAACAAGAAATAGGCTTTGCTATAAATGATCGTTATGAACGTCACAACGTACCTTGAGCTGGCAACAAAGATGCCGCCTTTATCCACTCATCTGTGGACATCACTCTTGAGAACCTCATAGCTTGTGTTACTAAAATGCTTGTGTGTAATTGCTCTGCTGTAACTTTTCCTGCATAATTCGACATGTCTAGTGTTCCTGTTGCGTCTGACAAAAACTCGACCGCGAATCCCAGATGTAACGCTTGTCTGGCAGTCGTATCACAGCACATTTGAGTCATATACCCCGAAATAACAACTGTATCAATTTTCTGCTTCCTTAAATAGTCTTCCAAATCGGTTCCTGTAAAACTACCCGGCAGATGCTTTTCTATAAGGTGGCTGTATGGTCTATGAACAATTTCGGTATGAAGATTCCACTCCTGGCTGCCTTTTCGAAATGTCTTTGAATCTCTCTGCGGAGCAGTGTGCTGGATCACAACAATCGTTATCCCTTGTTGGTCAGCAAAGTCGACCGCTTTAATGATATTATAAAAACTCTCCTTGGGATAAGTCACAGGTAACTGACCGCTAAAGTATTCGTTTTGTACATCAATAACCAGCAGTGCTCTTTTCATTGGAAAACCTCCGAATTTATTCGTTATAAAGTTTATGGCAGAAGTCAATTGTATAAACCAGATTCTGAACAGAGATTGAATCAAAGTGTAGACTAAGTGCTAATTCGGGTCAAAGCCTTGCAGAGTTTCCGTCGCGCACGACGGAAATAAGATTAGTCCGTCATTTCCGGGGACATGTGCATCGGAAATGACACTTCTCATGGCTGCGGCTGAGCAGCCGTCATGCAAGCTTCTTGTATAACCTTTTGTTGATAATCTGTCTAAAGTGCATAAAATTGATACAAATGAACGATGTATGAGGGCGGTTTCAGTAATTGACGTAAGATTCATTTTAGTGACATTAACGATGCCTTAACCTTTTAATTATTCCTTTTTAGCCGCTCTCGGGGGGGTGCATTTTATAATTATCCGGGTACAAAAACAGGCCTTAAGCACACCTGAAAAGTTCGAGATAAAGCCCGAATACGGCAAAAAGGCTTGAAACTGCGACTTCCTGCTGTTATGCACCTGGATTGACAAACCGCAACCCGGATGGTAAAATTATACTTATTTGATGTTTTATTGCCTAAAAAACGCTTTTATGCACACACCTATTACCTTTATAAGTGCCGGAAAAGCCATGTGAGATACAAAAAGGAGAATCCGGGTGAGCATTGATTTTCAGACGATTGGGGCATACCCCTCGGGTTTGGTCGGGCGAATCGCGGGATTGTTCATGAACTGTATTCACAGCCATCAATACAAAAAAATCGCAAAGCATATTCTCGACGGGATAGATACCGCAAAGGCCTTGCGTATTCTGGACGTTGGCTGCGGCGGCGGCAAGGCGATTAGGTTATTCCGCGCCCTTGCGGCGGATGCCGATGTACACGGTGTCGATATATCTCCGGATATGGTGGCTCTGGCCGGAAGGGTGAACAAAGAAGGCGTACGAAACGGCCGGGTGGCCATCGTTCAGGGGGACGTGGCCGCTCTACCCTATCCGGATCATTCGTTCGACATCGTCACGGCATTTGACACCATAAATTTCTGGCCCACCCTCGGCAAAGCGCTGGAAGAGGTCAGACGCGTACTGAAAATAAACGGTCTTTTCGTCATCGTGAACGGATATCCGGACGAGGGCTCGAAATGGCACGCCTTTGTTAAATTAAAGAACTGCGAGGCCTACCGGGACTTCCTGACGGCCTATGGCTTTCGCTCCATCCGTATTGCAGTTCATAAGCATACGATCACTATAGAAGCCGGGAGATAATTTCGCTTCACCTGGCGGCGCCTCGCGTATATTCTTATCACAGGCAGTGATGCAATACAAAAAATGGAGATGATTGGGTATGGAAGAATCCAATCTCCTGCATCCAAGGCGGCTGCTATCGTATTCGACATCCTGGCCGGCATCGGAGGCCTGGTCCATGGGATCGGCGAAATACTGCACGGCAATTCGGCGACACCGGGGCTGTGGATTGAATCCTGGGCCCAAGGCCCCATCTACGACAACATGGGGGGAGAACCGGGCATCTCCGTACTGCCGACCTTTCTATGGGCCGGGATACTTACTGTCGCCGCATCCCTTGCAGTCACCGTCTGGTCCGCCGCATTTGTGTCACCGTGGCCGTTGTCGCGTTCATAGCGGTCGGTTCTCTGGCGCTGGTCTATCTCGTCAACTTCAACCACCCCTATCTCTTCAGTAACGGTTTTCTGGTTTCAGTAATTCTGCTGATACTGGTCAATATCTCCGGGCGCGCCTACGATGCCCGAAGGAGGCAAAATGGCTAAATTATCGCATTCGCAGGGATATCTTCAGAGCGGGATGCCTTACGATCGATTCGACGGCGGCCCGCGTAGCCTCGTCATTTTCCAGGGTCTCGTGTTTGAGAATAAGCCCATGGCCAAGTTCATGGCCAATCAAATCACTTCAATGTACGGCCCCCTGCTGGACGATTATACAGTCTATGTCGTGGGCAGAAAGCCCGGTATGCCCGAAGGGTATACGATGAAGGATATCGCGGACGACTACGCCGCGATGATCCGGGCGGAATTCGGCGGGCCGGTATACGTCATGGGAGTGTCCACCGGGGGCTCCATCGTCCAGCACTTCGCGGCCGATCACCCCGAGCTGGTACGCCGCCTGGTGATCCACTCCAGCGCCTATACGCTCAACGACGCCGCCAGAAAAGGGCAGATGCGCTGCGGACAGTTGGCGCGTCAGCGAAAATGGACCGCTGCCTTCGCCGCTCTGATGGGATTCTCACTCCCCGAAAAAGGCTTTAAGAAGATCGTGCTCAAACCGTTTTACCGGGTTTTATCGTTCCTCGCGGGGCCGATTATGGGCATACCCGCCGATCCCGCCGATCTGGCGATAACCATCGAGGCGGAGGATAAGCACGATTTCCGGGACCGCCTCATAGAGATCAAGGCTCCTACGCTGGTGGTCGCGGGTGCCAAGGACCCCTTTTACTCGCCGCAGTTATTCCGCGATACCGCCGCGGGCATCCCCAATGCCCGACTGGTGCTGTACGAGGGGATGGGCCACCCCGCCAGGGGGAAGCGGTTCAAGGAGGAGCTGCGTGCATTTCTGGATGGGGACATTTGTGATCAGGCAATGCAGTCGTATTGATGCATGTGCGGGGACCGGCAGTTCCCGGCCCTGTGTCTAAGTGCTTTCATATCCCGTTTTTTTATACTACTGAACGTTCTATACACTATTGAACGTTTCCTCACCCCGGTTTCAAATCGATACGAGTTCATGAAAGCGACGGGCAGAAACACAAAAAGCCGCCCGGTGATTTAACCGAACGGCAATTTCTCAATCTTAACGCGCGCCAAAACCCAGTGGTTGCGGGCGTCGATCTATATGCGCAACAAAACCCGCCTCATAACGAGACGGGTTTTATTGTATCAACCGTTGTTTTAGATGTGGTGGACGATAACGGACTTGAACCGCTGACCCTCCGCACGTCAAGCGGATGCTCTACCAGCTGAGCTAATCGTCCGAGTCGGCGAAGAGTATTTTACAATGCGCCCGCTTTTTTGTCAACCCCTTTCTGTATACGGTACAGCATTTTTAAAGCGTATATAGCGCGGGCGGGAAGTGGAAGCTTCCCGCCTTATGACGCTGCTACTCCGCCGACTCGGCGCGCATGGCGTCGATATACTCGTCGTATGTCATCTTCCGGTCGATGATCGTCCCGTCGTTTGTAAACTCAATGATCCGGTTGGCCACCGTCTGGATGATCTGATGGTCGTGCGTCGTGAAAAGGATATTGCTCTTGAAGTCGCTCATGCCGTTGTTGAGCGCCGCGATGCTCTCGAGGTCGAGGTGGTTCGTGGGCTGGTCCAAAAGCAGGACGTTGGCGCCCGACAGCATCAGCTTCGAGAGCATGCACCGGACCTTCTCGCCGCCCGAGAGGACCTTCACGGACTTGTAGACGTCGTCGCCGGAAAAGAGCATGCGCCCCAAGAACGTGCGCAGATAGCTCTCCCGCTTGTCCTCGGAAAACTGGCGCATCCAGTCCATGATGTCGAGGTCGCAGTCGTCGAAATATTCCGAATTGTCCTTTGGGAAATAGGCCTGCGTGGTGGATACTCCCCATTTGACGCTCCCCTCGTCCGGCTCCAGCTCGCCGGCGAGGATTTTAAACATCGTGGTGATGGCGATCTCATTGCCGCCGATGAAGGCGATCTTGTCCTCGCGCCCCATGATGAAGCTGACCTTGTCGAGGATTTTGACGCCGTCCTGCGTCACCGACACGTCGGTGACGAAAAGCCTGTCCTTACCCGGCTCGCGGTCCATCTTAAAGCCGACCCACGGATAGCGCCGGCTTGAAGCCGGGATCTCCTCGACCGTCAGCTTTTCGAGCATCTTGCGGCGCGACGTCGCCTGACGCGATTTCGACTTATTGGCCGAGAAGCGGCGGATGAATTCCTCCAGATCGCGGATCTTGTCCTCGTATTTCCTGTTTTTTTCCTTGATGAGCTTTTGCATCAGCTGGCTGGCGTCAAACCAGAAGTCGTAGTTGCCTACGTACATTTTGATCTTGCCATAGTCAATGTCGACGATGTGCGTGCACACCGTGTTGAGGAAAAACCGGTCGTGCGAGACAACGATGACCGTCCCCTCGTAATCGAGCAGGAAATCCTCCAGCCACACGACGGAGTTGACGTCCAGATTGTTCGTCGGCTCGTCGAGCAATATGATGTCGGGCGTGCCGAAGAGCGCCTGCGCGAGCAGCACCTTGACCTTTGCCCTCGGCTCCAGGTCACGCATGACGGACGTATGGCGTGACGTCGGGATGCCCAGACCCTGCAGAAGCTGCGACGCGTTTGATTCCGCCTCCCAGCCGCCGAGCTCGGCGTACTCCTCCTCCAGCTCGGCCGCACGGATGCCGTCCGCGTCCGAAAAGTCCTCCTTTAAGTACAGCTCGTCCTTTTCCTTCCCGCACGCGTACAGGCGCTCGTTGCCCATAATGACCGTGTCGACGACTGTGAAATCGTCGTACATGTTCTGGTCCTGCTTCAAAACGGACATCCGGACGTCCTTTTTGATCTCGACGCTGCCTGTCGTCTGTTCGAGCTCGCCGGCCAGAATTTTCAGGAACGAGGATTTGCCGCTGCCGTTGGCGCCGATGACGCCGTAACAGTTGCCGGCGGCAAACTGAAGGTCCACGTGTGAAAAGAGTGCCGTTCCCCCGTATTGCAGGCTGAGATTGTTGACAGTGATCATAGAAAAATTCCTTTATCGTAAGATGTTTGCGTAAGCTTTTTAGCAGGCTTGGGTCCCGGCTGTTGTCACCGGCCGCTCTTCGCCTCTTCGACCGCCCGCCTGCCCATTTCATATGCCCTTTTGAGGTCGAGCGGGAAGACCTCGTTGTGACGTTTATGCTTGGCTTCGACGTCGAACATGCTCGCGTCGTACTTGCTGTAATCGTCGAACTGGAGCGTGTCGTTGGCCTCGATCAGTTCGGTCGGGCCAATAAATGCGTTCATCGTATTTGTCAGGCTCTCGTTGAGCGCCGTGTGGAAATTTTCCTGCGGCGCGTTCGTCGTGAAGAGGATCTTGACCGGCATGCGCTTGGGGTTTCGGACCATATGTGCCTTGTTGTACATGAGTCCCGCAAACCACAGCCGTTCCAGAAAAGCGCGCAGATCCGCCGTCACGTCCCCGAAATAGACCGGCGAACCGACGATCAGGGCGTCCGAATCCCACACATCGTTCAAAACATCAGTGAGATCATCCCGCACGGCGCACTTGCCGTAGCTCGGTCCGCCCAGGCGTTTGCACCCGAAGCAGCTGATGCAGCCCTTGAATTCGAGGTCGATGAGGTGTACGAGCTTTGTATCGGCGCCGGCGTCCCGGCAGCCGGCCAGCGCGCTCTCGAGCATTTGAGCCGTGTTCCATGCCTTTCGGGGGCTCCCGTTGACGGCGATAACTTTCATAACTGCCTCCTGTCATAACGGTTTGCGTCTAACTTAAGTATTATATCAAAACATCGGCGAAAAAGAAATGTCGCTTTTTCCGTCCTTTTTTGTCAAATAGAACGCTCTTTCTGCCGAATTCCCGATAAACCTCCCGTTCCGGTATGGACTTCGGCCAATTTTATGGTAAAATTTATATTCGTAATAACGAACCGATCAGGAGAAAGACGGTGAAAATATGAAGCTTTTCCGGTTCGGCGCGCTCTTTATTTGTCTGGCGCTTTCGCTGGCATTTGTACATACCGCCGCCGCAGTCCATGAGACCGAAACGCCTCCCGAGGAGGAAATCGTATCCGAAACGCCTGCCGAGGAGGAGATCGAATACGGCTCGCTTCCCGAACAGTACGCCGCGGAGCTGTCCGGGTATACGTCGCTGGCCTGCTACAAGGGCGAAAACGCCGCGCGTTATGTCGATTTCAAAATAAGGTTTCCGGACTACTCGTGGGAAACCGTCATTACGCAAGTCAATATCGGCCTGGACACCCCTTATTATACGGACGCCGCCGAGATCGGCGACCCCGGCCGCGTCGACGTGCTTGTCAACAAATATCACTATCTGCCAAACGATTACGTTCCAGACGGCCTTGAGAAGATCAACTCGGCGTACTGCTTTAAAACGGAGCTGCTCGCGCACGATGCGCGCGTGGCGTTCGAAAGGATGTGCGCGGACGCAAGGTCGCTCGGATACACACTGTACGCCACGTCGTCCTACAGGAGCTACGCCCGGCAGAGCGAGCTGTATGCCAGCTACGGCATCCCCGACGTCACCACGGCGCGCCCCGGATACAGCGAGCACCAGACGGGGCTGGCTGTCGACGTCATCCATCATGCCGGATCCAACAGCACTCTGGACCAATCGGATGTCTTTAAATGGTATTACGAAAACGCCTGTAAATACGGCTTTATCCTCAGGTATGGCAAGGGTTGGGAGTTTCAAACCGGCTGCGCATACGAGCCCTGGCATCTGAGGTATCTCGGCGCCGAGCTGGCCACGGCCGTCAAAAACAGCAACCTGTCGTATGACGAGTATTACGCGAGGTATATCGATGTGCGCGACCAAAGCGAAGACGACGGTAGCGCCGACGCGGTCGGCATCTCGGCGGCCGCCGACATCACGGCCGGCGGCGCTTCCTACAGCCTGTCGGCCTTCCGCGTCCTCGGCGACACGTATTTCAAGCTGCGGGACATCGCCATCGTCTTGAGCGGCACGGACTTAGCGTTTGACGTCTCGTGGAACGCCGAAGAAAAATGCATCACCCTCCTGCCCGGGACGGACTATTCGTCCGAACCGGCGACGAGCGAGCTGGAACCGGGACTCATCCGGCACATGACGGCGACGTCGCCCCCGCTGGAAGTGGGCGACGCGTCATACGAACCGGGCGCGTTTATGGTCGGCGGGTCGAACTACTACACGCTGGATTCGCTCGGCGAGCTCTTTGGCTTTTCGGTGACGGCAGACGAGGCAGGCGCTTTGCTCATTGTCCCGGCCGTCGATGCCGGGACGCCGGAAACCGTCGCGCCCGCCGCGTAGAAAAACATATAGTTTACGGCGATCGTACGGCCTGACACAAGACAAACCCTATGAACGGTCCGTTCATAGGGTTTTATATACCGTTCAGTTAAGCCCTTATCAGGTCTACCACTAAAAAGGCAATACCGGCGGCCGTGGCAATGATCCCGATGACGATGGATAATATCAGCGTTTTCTTCTCGCCCGACACGCGCGCCAGGTCTCGCTGGTAAAAGGCGTATATGAGAAAGCCGATCCCGATCAGCAGCGTTCCCACGTACGTCCTGACGACGCCGAGAAAGTCGAGTACGACGAGCGCCGCGCCGACGGTCATGACGGCCGTGCTCGCCTTTCTGATCATCTCTGTCGCCGGCGTTGTGCCGGCGGGCGTGCCGCACTTCGGGCACGTCTTGTCCGACGCTCCGAGCTCGCCGCCGCATTTCGGGCATTTTGCCGCCATGTCTGCCATCTCCTTTGTTTGTGATGCCGCCATTATATCATTGCCGGAACGCGTTGACAAATGAAAAGATACATAATTCAAGGTGCTCCCGGGCGCGGAATATTCAAATGCGCCTGAAATGTATCTACGACTGTACACAAACGGATGATCTTTAATATTCATACTATCAAAATGTCATCAGAATTGTTAGTGTCTTTACCAAGCTCGTATAATACAATCCTTACAATTACATTATTTATGAAATAATTATAGAATTTACAATATTTAGATATCGGATTACGATCAATGACGACAAGAACTTTGAAAAAGGAGCTGACGTAATGGAAATCAATACTTTCTTAGAACACAGGGAACAGGATACGCCGAATGTCACGCTTGTTAAAGAGCTCTATAAAGCACTGAACGGCGGAGACAAAGCAGCGTTATCCCGGATACTCAGCGACACACCCACATGGAATGTATGCCCCGGCAATCCTGAAGGCGGTACTTACCGCGGCATGGGCGAAGTCTTCGGCACGTTTTACAGGACAATGCTGAAGAATTTTTATCGGTTTAAAGGCGAGCCCGAGGTATTCATTGACGGCGGCGATGTTGTCACGGCGCTGGGCTTTTACAGCTTTAAGGTCCGCGAGGGCGGCCCGATCCGGCGCGTCCGGTTTTCGCACACCTTGAAAATGACATCGGACAACCGTATTGCCGGCGTCTGGCAAGTCTGCGACTCCCACGAAATGCGCGAGTTTTTAAAGAGCGACTAACAACGATGATGTGTTCGCAGTGCGAATATGATGTATTGCCTGCGGCGATATGATGTGTCCTGCGGACATGATGCGATGTGTGGCTCATGCGCATCAGCGCACATCCTGTGCCGAAGGCACACTCATTGCGCAGCAACATCATTTGTCCTCAAGGGCATACATCATTGAAAAAAGCCAATTCGTCGGTGACGAACTGGCTTTTTCTGGTGACCCGTCGCGGATTCGAACCGCGGACACCCTGCTTAAAAGGCAG